>CAJMJM010000033.1 GCA_905213725.1 Collinsella aerofaciens | reverse complement strand
TTGTTTTATGTCGCCAAATCAGCTGGCAGCTCCAACCGCCCAACTAGCCAAAAGCCGACCATCTACTTGCCGATCTATCCATCGGTATAACCAATCAGTCCGCACCACAGCTTCTCGGCAAAACGCCACGATGTCTGCGCCCTGCGGTATCCTTGAGCCACTTACACCTGCAGCACCAAGGAGCCACCATGCGCACCGAGCTCGATGTTCCCTTTTCGCACAAAGAAGAAGCCAAGGCGTTGGGCGCCAAATGGGACCGGACCAAGAAAATCTGGTATGTACCCAGCGGCGTCAACCCCGAGCCCTTTGCCGAGTGGCTGCCCGGTATTGACCGATCCGACCCCTCTGCGCCGTATATATATCTAGTACTGGGCAAGCGCGAGTGCTGGAAGTGTCACAAAGAGACCTCGGTCGCGGCCTTCGGCATTCCCTATCGAGCCGATAACGACGAGAGCATCGCCATCGCGCACGCGCCCAACGAAGCCGGGCACATTGCCATCGACACGGCCAACGCCAACGCACTCGCCATCGTGCCCGCTCTTGGCTGCGTGCCGGGCGAGATCCGCGACTATCTTCATAAGCGCTGCGGCTACAAGCCCGTAGGCGCGCGAGCCTCCAAAGCCCCGTCGCTCGGCAACACGTGCACCAGTTGCGACGCGCTGCAAGGCAGCCGCTATCTGTTCGAGGAGCCCTCGTCCCCGTTTGCCCTCACTGCCATCAACAAGCTGCCGGCACTGGAGTTTATACGCGTCGAAGTTGCCGGCGTCTTTGGCGTCCCGGCCACGCGTACCGACTTTGACCAGGCGCTCTTTACCTGGGCACGCGACCATCACGCCGAGTTCCACAAGCAGCTCGGTGAGGGGATTTATTTGTAGGGACGGAGAGGCCTTCACAGTCAGCTCCTCCGCATCACCTATCCCTCGTCGCCGGCGTCGTACACGATATCGAGGCCACAAACGGGGCATTTCTCCGGATACACCGGCATATGAACGCCTGTCTGTTTTCTCACTTCGTCGCTGAACCTGTCGCGCGCATCGATGAACCGAATGTCGAGACACGGTATTTGCGAGCCGCAGCAAGGGCAGGTGACGACAAACGACCCGCAATCAACCTCTACGCTCGGAAACATATTGTTGTCTATAAGGGCACACGGCAGTTTTCCGTACTTCCCCATCGCAATATCGCCTCGCCAGCTCATACACGCTCCCCTCTCGCTATACAAAACAGGAAGAGCATGCACCGGCGGTCATGCGCGAGATTGCATCGCCACGCGATCCGATCAAACAACACGATCGTCAAAGAATGCCAAAGCCAAATACGCTAATACGGCAGAAGCCCCGCCTTTTCACGCTTCTTTTCCGAGCGATCGAACTCAATGCGATGGGCCTCAAGAAACACCGTATTGGGTCGCCACTGACGCTCATTCGGCTGCCTTAGCGTCGCACCCGCAAAGGAAGCGTAGCCGGTCTTATCCAGCAGGTACGATCCGCACAGCCGATATTCGCCGCAAACAGGCTCAAACGAAATCAGGTGAGCATCAAATAGGGAATGAAGATCGCGCCGAAGCAGAATACCGTTGCTGGCAACCTGCGATTTGGGTCCCGAGTAATTCTCGATATGTGCAGCCTCCAGAGCTTCGCTGACGCCGCAGTCCGACACCGCGCAACGGCCATCATAGGCGGCAACGAGCTGCTTGCGGAACCATTGCTGCCCCAATCGCTCGCGCCTTAACGCATAGCGGACCTTCTCGTCGTCGGTCACACCCTGTCCGGCAAACTCAATATCGACGGGTATGTGCTTCAGATAACTCATGTCGGGCGCAAAACGAGGGTCCGGTCCGCCTTTATGAACAGGACCGTGCAGAACAAACCATCCGTTTTCGGGCTCGAACCGCTCAACAAACGCAAGGCCGAGCACCTTGTAGCCCACCTCGGTTGCAAATATGACTCCGACTGGAACGCCACATTCCATGCAGTTGAGCATTTTACGGTTATAGTCTTGGTCTCGAGAACCAACGGCGCCTGGCGCTTGAACCGAATACTTAATGACCCACGTGCCATCGTCCAAATAGAGCGGAGGCACATCGTTGATGCTCTCGGTTTGCCGCTGGCGCGCTTGTACCCCGCTGCCCCACTCCCCTGTATACTGATGTAGCACGTGTTTCATCCGGGCCTGTTGGGCCGGATTGTTCATGGGAGGGTCTTATGGCTGCTTCGAATCCGCCAAAGGGGAGCGTTTCTTCTTCGTCCATCAAGCCGGTGACGCGCAAGGCCGTGCGTTGCCAGCGCGAGGTCGCTTGGCTTGTCACGCAGGCGGCGGGCAGGCTTGTGGCGACCACGGAGGACGTCAATGCTCCCACACCGAGCTTTGTGCTGGCAGCGGCGCTGGATCGAGTACGCCAACTGGAACTCGCCGCACAAGAAGACGGCAGCCACCTTGGCTACCAGGGCGCTATGGCACCCGACCTGTTGACCTTTTGCCGCATGGCCAAGTTGCCCGCCGCACCCAATGCGCTTTCGAACGCAGGCTACATGTTTACGCTTTCGGGCGCGGACCTTATCCGCGACATCTATGCATACTGCAGCGAGCTCGCCGAGCGCAGCGTCTTTGGCGCGGCAGAAGTCAAACCGGGATATGTCATCAAGCTGGTTCTTAGGCTGTTCTTGATGGACGGGTTCGGGGCCATGCCGGTGGAAGCCGAGTCCTCAGCATCACCGTCGACTGAGCAACAACCGCTTTACCTTAGTGGGCGCCAATTGAGGGTCGATTATTGGGTCGCCTCGTCCACTAACGCATTTATTCCACGCGCTCTGACAGTCGATACTTGCGGTTGCGGCTCGTCGCCGGCGCCGTGGGCTCAAGCTCGCCTTGAGCAATGAGCGCGTTGACGCGCGACCTAACCTGGGAAATTGTAAGCCCCGTGCGTTCTGCCAGCTCACGCGTCCCCAGCTCGCCGTAGTGTTTGAGTGCCGTCACAATTAAGCCCCCGCCATGATCGACCGGCTCGATCTTTGAACGGTAAAGTACGACCTTGAACCGATCGAACCCCGGGCAGAACAGGGGCTCGGCCAGACCATGCGCGCGCATGGCATCGATCATCATCGGGATGCCCGAGCCATTGCCCTCAGCCGGCGAACCTGCGCCATCCGGCAGCGGGACAATCGACATGAGTTTCACGAGCGTCGCGTTACGGCATCGGGAGCTGCCGTCAAACAAGTTCTCGCGAGTCTTTCCCCCGTAAAGGCCGCCAGGATTCGTCACCTCGACACGCTCGTCAAAGACGTCGACGGCACTCGCTTGTCCACAGAACCGATCCCCGTATTCTCGATGGATTGCGGCGTTGGCGATTGCCTCGCGCAGAACCTCCTCGGGAATCTCCAGCGAGCCGACACGCGAGACGCCGTGGACGGTCGAGGCGCGCCGCAAATTCTTGGCGACGGCCGCGACAGCATCCGAGATCATCTCGCCCAACGTTCCCTCACAGATCGTGCGGTCCATGAACCTCAGCGACCCCGCCGTGCCTTTCCGGGTCCCCGCATAGACAGCCATGTCGATAAAGAGCTTGGGATAAAACTGCTGAGGGTAGGTGCCCGCAACTAGGAGTCCAGCCTTGGTGACATTGCCCTGGGAATCAAGGAAATTTAGGCGCTCCAGCTTCGTTTGTTTGTCCGGCGCGCCGCGCATTGCCCGAGGCGTCAACGAGAAAGCCCGATCTATCGTACGGTCGACCAGCGCCTCGTCGAGATCGTCCGCACCCGCGCCCGCCACCGCGTCGCGATCGCTCGGAGTCGCTCGACCGTATGACGCCAATGCGAGCACCTCGGTCGACGAGAGCGGAACATCTTTATCATCGATGCGTTTGTAGCTGCCGCCTTGAGCGCCCCGCTCTATGACATAACACGGCTTGCTCGACGGGTCGAGCTCCTCAATCGTGATGACCAGAACCACGGTGCCCTGGAGCTCCACGCGTTCAATGGTGTATTTGGGCGGATTGGCCAGTTTTCCGCGACCGCCGGCATCACCCATGCCCGCTACGAATTGGTTGAGCACCTTCTCGGTCTCAAAGTTCTCAACCGGGACAAAGCCCGCGCGCTCGCTCACGCCGAGCACGATAATTCCGCCAGCGGTATTCGCGAATGCGCTAACCGTTTCCCATACGTCGCGGGAAAGCGTCGTGGCGCTCTCCTTGACCTCGACGTTAAGATCGTCCGAGCCCATGCGCTTTAAAGACTCGAGCAGACCGGTCAGCTCGTTTTCGTTCATCTGCATGTCCTTTCGCTCGGCCCGGCGGAGAATGCCGCGAATAGATTTCCTTCGTCTCTCAGTTATCTCTCGTAATTATCTCTCATCTTTCTGTTATCTCTCATATTAGAGACGAATGAGATATGAGAGATGTGTGGGCGGCGGATGAGCGTGGATTTTGGACGGTCGGAAAATGAGGGTGGATATTTGGACGGTTTTTGGGCGTTTTGAGGCTGATTCCGTCCGAAAATCCACTCTCATTCGATAGGCGTCCAAGTTTCCACGCTCGCGCGGCGGTCACGCGGGGCCTTTGCCCAATCCGCCAGCATCGTCTTCAGTTCGCCGCAGAGCCGCGGCCCCATATGGGTATACTCTCGGGGATTCGACTCGATTCGCCCCCGCTGGGGCGTCAAAGGAGACTGCATATGTCCACCACCTCAACCGACCCGCGCGCCGCTGCTGCCGCACTGCTGGTGCCCGGTACCATCTGTCACGGTTTTGCCGTCGAGCGCTGCGAGACCGTGCCCGAGCTCGACTCGGACGCTTACGTGCTGCGCCACACCGCCTCGGGCGCTCGCCTGCTGTACCTGGCGTGCGACGACGAAAACAAGGCCTTCGCCATTGGCTTTAAGACGCCGCCGGCCGATTCCACCGGCGTGTTCCATATTCTTGAGCACTCGGTGCTGTGCGGATCGGCCAAGTTTCCCGTCAAGGAGCCATTTGTCGACCTGATCAAGAGCTCCATGCAGACGTTCCTCAACGCCATGACCTACCCCGACAAGACCATCTACCCCGTTGCCACCACCAACGAGCAGGATCTGTACAACCTGATGGACGTGTATCTGGACGCGGTGTTCAACCCGGCCATCTATACCAAACCCACCATTTTTCAGCAGGAGGGCTGGCACTACGAGCTGGACCTGCCGGAGAGCGCCGAGGGCGAGGGCGACGGCAGCTCCGCGAGCCTGCGCGAGGGTACGCTGCGCTATAACGGCGTGGTGTTCAACGAAATGAAGGGCGCGCTGTCCGACCCCATGAGCGTGCTGGACGACGCCGTCAACGCCGCGCTCTATCCCGACACCGCCTATGCGCACGAGAGCGGCGGCGACCCGCGCGCGATTCCCGCGCTCACCTACGAGCAGTTCCTGGACACGCACGCGCGCCACTACAATCCTTCCAACTCCTACATCACGCTCTACGGCGACCTGGACGTGGACCGCGCGCTGGCCTTTTTGGACGAGCGCTATCTGTCGCAGCCGAGCGCCGCGAGCCGCCGCATGGACGCTGCCGTCGCCGCCGGCGAGGACCCGTCCACGCTGGCACCCAATCCGCTGGGCGTGCAGGCGCCCGTGACCTGCGAGTATAAGCGCGTCGAGATGGCCACCACGCCCGAGAACGCCCTGGTGGGCCTGGGCCTTGTGCTGGGCAGCGCGCTCGACCGCAAGCGCACGATCGCGGCGGATATCCTGTTCGAGGCGCTACTAGGCTCCAACGAAGCGCCGGTTAAGAAGGCCATTCTGGCCGCCGGCCTGGGCGGCAACGTGGTGAGCTACACCGCGGCCGAGAGCCTGCAGCCCTACGAGCTCATCATGCTGCAAAACGCTCAGCCCGGCGTGGCGCGCGAGCTGCGTCGCGTGTTCCAGGACGCCTGCCGCGACCTGTGCGAGCACGGCGTTCCGCGCGAGCGCCTGGAAGCCATCATCAGCAGCAACGAATACGATCTGCGCCAGCGCGACTACGGTATCGCCGATGGCGTGGCCATTGCGTGCGACGCGCTGAGCACCTGGCTCTACGATGACGACGCCGCGACGTTGGCGCTCAAGTACGGCCCGGTGTACGAGGAGCTGCGTAGCGAGCTGGACGGCAGCTATTTTGAGGACCTGCTGCGCGAGCTGGTGCTGCAGAACGATCACATGGCACTGGTCGAGCTGGTGCCGGTGGACGCCGCCGAGGGTTCGGAGGGTGCCGAGGCCGCCGAGCTAGCAGCCAAGCGCGATGCCATGACCGATGCCGAGCTGGCCGACGTGGTCGAGCGCACGGCCGCGCTGCGTGCCGCGCAGGAGGCCGAAGACACGCCCGAGGCCAAGGCCACGCTGCCGCGCCTGCGCGTGTCCGACATTGGCGAGGCGCACCCCGAGCAGCCGCTGATCGTGGACACGACCGCACCCATCCCCTGCCTGCGCCACGGCATCCCCACCAACCGTCTGGCCTACGCCATGCAGTATTTCGACCTGAGCTGCGTCGCGTTTGAGGACCTGCCCTATGTGACACTGCTCTGCCGCCTGCTCAAGCAGCTGCCCACGCGCGAGCACTCGGCCGAGGAACTCGACAACTTGCTCGCCGGCAAGCTCGGCTTTTTGAGCTTTACGACCGAAGTCATGACCCAGCCCGACGTGGACGGCGTGCGCCCCTATCTGCTGGTGAGCGCCGGCGCCCTGTCCGAGAAAATCGATGCGCTGGCGAGTCTGCCGCGCGAGGTATGGTCGAGCACGCTTTTGGCAGATGCCGACGCCGACCGCGTGCGCGACGTGCTCACGCAGATTCGCATTGGGCTTGAACAGGGCTTTATCAACAACGGCCACTCGACGGCGCTCGGTCGCGCGATGAGCTACAGCTCGCCTTCGGCCGTAGTGCGTGAGCAGCTCTCGGGCGTAGACTTCTACCTGTTCCTGCGCGATCTGCTCGACCACTTTGACGAGCGCGTGGACGGGCTGCGTACCAAGCTTGCCGAGCTGGCGGAGCGCATCTTTGTGGCCGATGGCTGCATGGCGAGCTTTACCGGCAGCGACGAGGACTTTGACGCGTACTGGGATGCCGCGGGCGACCTGGGGCTTGGCGCGGGCGACGGCGCTGCCAGCGGCACGCTCGTGGTGCCGGAGCCGCGCGACCGCCACGAGGCTTTCGTCATCCCCAGCGACATCTGCTTTGCCGCGCGTGCGTGCGATCCGCGTCGCCTGGGCATTGACGTGACAGGCGCTTGGGCCGTGGCTGCCAACGCGCTCTCCTACGACTACCTGTGGAACGAGATTCGCGTGAAGGGCGGTGCGTACGGCTGCGGATTCCGCGCAGCCGGCGAGCGCCAGACGGCGTTCTACACCTACCGCGACCCGGCGATCGATCCTTCGATTGAGCGCGTGAAGCGCGCGGGTGCATGGCTTGGCAGCTTTGAGCCCGACGAGGCCGCCTTTGAGGGCTTTATCGTGAGCTGCGTGAGCGGCATGGACGCGCCGGTGAAGCCGTACGCGCTCACCAAGCGCCGCAACACGACCTACCTGGCCGGGCTCGATCCGCACGCACGCGAGGAGCGCCGCGCCCAGATGCTCGCCGCCACGCCCGGTGAGCTCCGCTCGCTCGGCGCCGACGTGACGCGCATCGCAGCCGAGTCGCCCACCTGCGTCTTTGGCGGCCGCGAAGTCATCGCCAAGAGCAACGCCGGCTTTAACGTCGTCGACCTGATGGGCTAACGCACGGCAAAGGTAGATTTTTGGGACATGCCCGAAAATCTACCTTTTTTCTGCGGTTTGAGCGGGGCGGCGCAGCCCACCGCGGCGGTTTGTCTCAATCTGTAACATCTAGACGGCAATATCGGCTCCAGATGTTACAGGTCGAGACGTTCCCAAACGGCACCAGCTCTTTGTCTCAATCTGTAACATCTAGGTCCAATTTTGCCGAGCTACTGTTACAGATTGAGACAAACCGCCGCAGACGCCCACTCCACAGCACAGACCACCACAAAGGTGCCTGTCTCCTTCCTCAGTTGTGGTTCGAACACTTGTTCTATACGTACATGTGTTCTATAGTATGGGTGATTGCTTCGGGCTTAAATTGCAACTATAATATAGTTGCGGGATGTGAGGCAGGATGACTCGGATCGACAAACTCATCGCCCAGCTGCTTAGCTGTCCTTCAACGTATAGATTTGCTGACTTTCTTAAAGTTATGGCTTCATATGGCTTTGAAATGGACAGCAAAGGCAAGACGTCCGGATCGCGCGTTCGCTTCTACAGGCCATCAGATGGCAGGATGTTCGTAATGCACGCGCCTCATCCATCTGACGAATTGACAGCGGGGACCATTCGAAACATCGTTCGCTTTCTGCAAGATGTCGGAGGTAGTCATGAGTAACGTTTTGGCATACAAGGGTTATTTCGCCCCGGTCGAGTTCGATGCCGAACAGCATGTGCTAACAGGTATGGTCGCCGGCATTAGGGACGCAATCGTATTTGAAGGCTCCACGGCTGAAGAAGTGGAGCAATGCTTCCACGACGCCGTCGACGATTACCTTGAGTTTTGCGCCGAGAAGGGCAAGGAACCCGAGCGGGCTTTTAAGGGCTCGTTCAACGTAAGAACGGGCTCTGAGCTCCACAAGCAAGCAGCGCTGGCAGCGGCAAAGAAGGGTGAGTCACTCAATAAGTTTGTGACTGAAGCGATCGCTGCGGCGCTGTGAAGCCAACGTCGAGTCGAAGCCGCCACACAGGGCGCCTTTGTGGCGGCTTCGACGTTTGCCCAGATAAAACCAGCCAAAATAAGCCTGTCACTTTTTGGCAGGTTTGCTAGAGGAGGTTGGGATGGACAAGGCTGAGTTGCGGCGGGCGGTGATTGCCCAGCGCGATGCTCTTGATTTGGACTTGCGGGCGGCGAAGTCTGCTGATATCTGTGCGCGGCTGGTTGAGCTGCTGGGCCGCTTGGATGCCGCGGCGCCGCGCATCGTTGCCGTCTATGCCGCGATGGGTTCCGAGGCAGACCCTGCCGCGTTTGCCGCTGCGGCCGCCGTGCGCGGCTGGCGCGTAGCCTATCCGTGCATGCTCTCGGCAATTGATGCCGCAGCTTGTGGCCAGCGCATGTGTATGCGGGCAGTTGCCGCCGACGATGCGTCCGCGGCTCCGTTTATCGCCCACCCTACGCGGGCCTTTGCGGCCACGGACATCGACAGCGACCGCTTCCCCATCGTGCCTGCCGAGGCTCTCGACATGATTGTTGTGCCGCTCGTGTCCTTCGACCAAACCGGCGCGCGCCTGGGCTACGGCGGCGGTTGCTATGACCGCTATCTGCCCATGCTCTCGCCCGCATGCCAAATCATCGGCATCGCCTTTGACGAGCAGCGTGTCGACCGCGTTCCCACCGACGCTCACGACCTGCCGCTACCCCACATCATCAGCGCCTAATCGCCGCCATATCAGCCACGGCTACAGCAGTACCATCGCAGCCTAGTGCTCCTCGCCGGCGCAGGCCAGGTCGTAGGGCGTGGTCTGGTAGACGTAGTAGTTGAGCCAGTTGGTGTAGAACAGCTGAGCTTGGCTGCGCCAGACGTTGCGCGGCTCGGCGGAGGGGTCGTCACCCGGAAAGTAGTGCGCCGGCACCTCCGGGTTGAGCCCGCGCTTCACATCGCGCTCGTACTCCAGGCGCAGCGTATCGGTGTCGTACTCGGGATGGCCAAAGACAAAGAAGCGACGGCTGTCGGTCGACTTGACGATGTACAGGCCCACCTCGTCGGACACGGCCACGACCTCAAGCTGCGGCTCGGCCTCCACGTCCTCGCGGCGCACGTCGGTGTTGCGCGAATGTACGGCATAGAAGCGGTCGTCAAAGCCGCGGACCAGCGGGCTTTGCGGCTTCACCAGATAATGCTCGAACACGCCGCTCGCCTTTGCCGGCAGGTCGTACTTCTGGATGCCGTAATGATGGTACAGCCCTGCCTGCGCGCCCCAACAAATGTGCAGCGTAGAGTGCACGTGCGTGGTGGACCAATCCATGATCTGGCAGAGCTCGGGCCAGTAGTCGACCTCCTCGAACGGCATCTGCTCCACCGGCGCGCCCGTGATGATCAGGCCGTCGTAGTGGATGTCGCGGATGTCGTCGAACGTGCGGTAGAACGTCTCCAGGTGGCCGGCGCTCACGTGCGTGGCCTCGTGCGTCTTGGTGCGCAGCAGGTCCACCTCCACCTGCAGCGGCGTGTTGGAGAGCTTGCGCATGATCTGCGTCTCAGTGGCGATCTTAGTGGGCATGAGGTTGAGGATGAGCACGCGCAGCGGACGGATGTCCTGGTGCAGCGCGCGGTACTCGGTCATGACAAAGATGTTCTCGCTCTCGAGCTGCGCGGCTGCAGGGAGAGCGTCGGGGATACGAATGGGCATGGATGCTCCTTACGAGTCAGTTGCAGCTATGGTACAACGACCGGCCCCATCCGCGCGAGCGCATCGCCCAGCGATGCCGTCAACGGCCCAAATCACTCCAAAAGTAGAGATTAAGGCATGTCCCAAAATCTACGGCACTTTAGCCTAGCAAAGTAACAGCAGGACGCTACAATGGTTCGACGCGAAAAACTCGGCCGAAAGGATACATATATGTACCAGACGCGTAAGATCGGTGTGGTCGGCCAGGGCCACGTAGGAGCACATGTTGCCAACAGTCTGCTCATGCAGGGCATTGCCGATGAGCTGTACCTGTGCGATATCAACCAGGCCAAGGTGACGTCCGAGGTCCAGGACCTGCGCGACTCCCTTTCGTTTGTCCCGTACAACACCAAGATCGTCAACTGCTACGACCACTACGAGGAGCTTGCCTGCTGCGACGTCATCGTCAACGCCGCCGGCAAGGTCGCGCTGGCCGCCGGCAACCGCGACGGCGAGCTGTTCTTTACCACCGACGCCGCCCGCACCTTTGCCAAGCGCATCGTCGACGCCGGCTTTGATGGCATCTTCGTGAGCATCTCCAACCCCTGCGACGTCGTGTGCACCGAGCTGTGGCACCTGACCGGCTACGATCCCAAGAAGATCATCGGCTCGGGCTGCGGCCTGGACTCCGCCCGCCTGCGCACCGAGATCTCCAAGAAGGTCGGCGTGAGCCCCAAGTCCATCGACGCCTACATGATCGGCGAGCACGGCTTTAGCCAGCTGGCCGCCTTTAAGGCCGCAACCATCGCCGGCAAGAGCCTTAACGAGCTTCAGGCCGAGAACCCCGACAAGTACGCCTTTGACCACATGGAGGTCGAGGAGCTCGCGCGCAAGGGCGGCTACGTAACCTACCAGGGCAAACAGTGCACCGAGTACGCCGTCGCCAACTCCGCCGCGCGCGTTTGCGCCGCCGTGCTGCATAACGAGCACGCCGTGCTTTCCGCCTCCACGCTCATGACCGGCCAGTATGGCGAGGAGGGCATCTTCACCTCCCTGCCGTGCGCGATCGGTGCCGAGGGCGTCGAGGAGGTCTACACGCTGGACCTGTCCGAGCACGAGCTCGAGGGCTTCCACAAGAGCTGCCAGCACATCCGCGACAACATCGCCCAGCTCGACTGGTGGGACGCCGAGGCCTACGACGCGAAGTAGGCCGCCGCTTGACGCGACACCTCGCTCATACGGACGCTATGCAAAGCGGGCCGCGCCGGAAATCCCCGGCACGGCCCGCTTTTTGGCTCATGCGACACGCTCGCGAATCGAAGGTGAATGCTTTTCCCGTTACCTAGTACTGCTCGATGCCCATGTAGCGACGAATCTCGGGGCTGTGGTCGAACACCTTGCCGCGGGCGGCGCGCAGCTCGCAGCTCATGTTGTAGAAGAAGATCGGCTCCAGGAACGAACGCACGCTGGCAGGCACTTCGCCCACGCCGTACTCGAGCGCATCGAGCACCATGACTGTATCGGTGTGCGTGTTGAGGAACGCCAGCGCGCGCTCCTCCATGGGGCGGCACTCGCCCGATCCGAGCTGCACAAAGTAGAACACGCCGGGCTCGGTGGCTTCGAACGGGCCGTGGAAGTACTCGCCGGAGTGGATGTAGCAGCAGTGCTGCCACTGCATCTCCATGAGCGAGCAGATCGCCATGGCATAGGTCTGGCTAAAGTTGGGACCGGAGCCCAGGATATAGAAGAACTTGTGCTGCTGGCAGAGCTCGGCAAAGCGGGCGCCCAGCTCGGCGTTGACCTTCTCACGGGCGGCGGGCAGCAGCGCATCCATCTGCTTGAGGCCCTCATACATGTCGGCGAGTGACTCGTAGCCTTCCTGCTGGTCGAGCAACTCGGCGGCGATCAGAGCGCCAATGCCCTGCGGCACCTCGGCCTGCGACACGCCCTCACCCCACGGATAGACCCAGGTAGTCCACTTGCCGTTGTCGATCTTTGAGCCCTCGCAGTCGGTAAGGGCAATGACCTCGGCACCGGCGGCCAGCGCCATCTCGCAGCCGTCGACGACCTCCTGCGTGTTGCCGCTGTGGCTGCAGGCGATGACGAGCGACTTCTCGCCAAAACTCTTGGGAGCCATCAGGCAAAACTCGCGTGCCGTGTAGACCGTCGAGGTAAACGTGGTGGCCTCACGCTTGAGCAGCTCGTTGGCCGGCATGAGATCGATCATCGAACCGCCGCAAGCGATCCAAAAGACGTTCTCGATCTTGCCCTTGCGCTCGATAATTTCCTGAATCAGATCATGTGCGTTCATGCTGATGCCCCTCCTTGTGTGGCGGCTTTTGGCGACGGCTGCTCGTACCTGCTGTCGTTCTATGTTGTTCTATATATACCACGCATGCAGCCACGGTGGAAGCCATTGCGGTAAATTTGTTCCATGTTGTTCTATTCGTGAACGTTAGATGTCGAACACGTAGCGCGAGCCCACGATCTTTTGACGACCGAGCAGCAGGGGCCGCTCGTCCTCATCGGTAAAGTAGGCCTCCATATAGAAGAGCGGCTCGCCGACCGGCACCTCCAGCAGCGGGGCCGTCTGAGTATCGGCAAGCGCAATCTCCACGGTGCAGGGGTCGGACTTGAGCGGCGCGCGACCCGAATGCTCGGCAACGAGCGCAAAGATTGAGTTATCGGTGAGGTCCTCGTCGGCCAGCGTCTGCAGGTAGGGATGGTCGGCGAGCACAAAGGCGTTGTTCTCGAGCATGACGGGGATGCCGTCGGCCGTGCGCACGCGCTCGACCACGATAAGCTCGCAGCCGGGCTCCACGCCAAAGAACGCCGCATCCTCGTGCGTCGCCGCGACCACCGTGCGCGACACCAGACGCGCACCCGGCACCATGTCGTTGGCAGCACAACCCTCAGTAAAGCTCTGGACGTCACCCTTCTGGCGAATCTTGCGCTTGAGCTTGGGGGCGCACACAAACGTGCCCCTCCCCTGCTGGCGGTTGAGATACCCCGCGCGCGACAGCTCCTCGATGGCACGGCGCACGGTGATGCGCCCCACGCCGTAGGACTTCGCGAGCTCCATCTCGGAAGGAATGCGCGAGCCGGCCGCGTACACGCCGCGTGCGATCTCGCCTTTCAGGTCGTCCATGACCTGCTGGTACAGCGGCACGGCGGGCACGTCAGTGCGGTCGGTTTTATCGTCGAATGCCATCGTTACACTCCATCCCGCGCATGCTCGGACTCAAATTCTTCAATCGCCGCCATAAACCGCTCGCCAAAGGCGTCGGCCTTTTTCTCGCCGATGCCGTTGACCTGGATAAGCTCGTCGCGCGTCTGAGGACGTAGACGGCACAGGCCGCGCAGGGCCTTGTCAGAGAAGACCATATACGGCGCCATCTCCAGCTCGGTCGAGATCTCCTTGCGGAGTGCCCGTAGGCGCTCGAACAGCTCGGCATCGTCGCCAACGCGCGGGCGCTGATCCAGCTCGGCCTCCTCGCGCAGCAGATCGACGGCGCGGCGGGCGCGGGCCGAGGCCTTGCGCTTGGACGCGCGACGCTTAACGGTAAAGGCGAACGCCTCGTCCTCGACCTCGCCGGCACGCGGACCCAGTCCCACGACTGGGTACTGCCCCTGCGAGGTGGCCAAATAACCGCGACCGCACAGCTGGCCGATGATGTCCTTGATGCGCCCGACCGATTCGCTCGACAGCTCACTGTAGCCGCGGTCCTCGTCCAGATGCATCTGGCGAATGCGCTCGGTGTTGCCGCCGTGGAGCACATCGGCGATCAGCGACTTGCCAAAGCGCATGGGACGCGTGGCCACATAGCGCACGGCGGCGCGGGCCATATCGGTGACGTCCTCGACCTCGAACTGCGTGAGACAGTTGCTGCAGTTGCCGCAGCCCTCGGCGTCGTCTGCCGTGCCGCCCGCGGCGGCTGCCGCATGCTCGGCCGCGGCCTCGTCGCCAAAGTAGCGCAGCATGTATTCGCGCAGGCAGCCGGTGGTATTGCAGTAGCCCTCCATCTGGCTGAGCAGACGATAACGGTTCTGGAGCGCCCACGCGCGCTGCTCGTCATCGAGCGCCTCGTCGGCAGCATCGCCGCGATCGATCAGAAAGCGGCGCATGCGAAAATCGTTACCGTTCCACAGCAGATGGCAGCTGGCCGGATCGCCATCGCGACCAGCGCGGCCCGCCTCCTGGTAGTATGCCTCGATGCTCTCGGGCACGTTGTTGTGAATCACGTAGCGCACGTTGGGCTTGTCGATGCCCATGCCAAAGGCGTTGGTAGCAACCATCACCTGGATGTCGTCGTCGATAAAGGCACGCTGACTCTGGCGGCGGGCGTCGTTGCCCATGCCGGCATGGTAGCGGCCCACGCGAATGCCGCTGGGGACCAGTGCCTCGGCAAGCTCCGCGGCCAGCGCGTCGACCGTCTTGCGGGTCGAGCAATACACGATGCCGCTCTCGCTCGAATGCGCAATCACGTAGTCGCGCACCCAGGCAGTCTTGGCCTTGTCGCCCATCTCCTCGCAACCAAAGTAGAGGTTCTTGCGATCGAAGCCCGTCACCACCGTCGCGGGGTTTTGCAGGCCGAGCATTTGCTGAATATCCGCGCGCACACGCTCGGTCGCCGTAGCGGTAAAGGCCGCCACGATGGGGCGTTGCGGCAGGGAATCAATGAACTCGCGAATCTGCAGGTAGGCGGGGCGGAAATCCTGGCCCCACTGGCTCACACAGTGGGCCTCGTCAATGGCCACGAGCGGCACGCCAATGCCGCCGTCCGCCGCGGCCTCCTGCGCAAAGGCTAAAAAGCGCGGCTCGAGCAGACGCTCGGGTGCCACGTACATAAGCTGATAGCGGCCCTCGCGCGCCCGCTTGAGCACGGTGTTTTGCTGGGCCGGAGTAAGGCTGGAGTTGAGATAGCTGGGTCGCGCACCCGCCGCGAGCAACGCACGGGTCTGGTCCTCCATAAGCGACAGCAGCGGACTCACCACAAAGGTGATGCCGGGCAGCATGAGCGCGGGCACCTGGTAGCAAATGGACTTGCCGGCGCCCGTGGGCATAACACCCAGCGCATCGCGGCCTGCAAGGATCGCATCGACCATGCGGTCCTGTCCCGGGCGAAACGAGGTGTAGCCAAAATAGGCGCCGAGCGTGTCGAGCGCCATCTGCTGCATGCTATCGGTCATGGTTTCCTAACGTCCAAGTCATCTGCCGCCGATTATACGCCGCCACGCGGACCGGTGCCGCACGGCTGTCGGCCACGGGCAACGCAATCCAAAAGGAACGAGCGTGGGATTTTTGGACACTTTCCCAACGGCTAATCTCTTGACAAGCGCGCAAACGTCGCTGGTTGAGCATAAGTCAGACACTATGACCCAATCCAGGGGCACGGAAACGACAGGAGCCCCCGCTC
>CAJMJM010000032.1 GCA_905213725.1 Collinsella aerofaciens | reverse complement strand
TCCACAGGTGGTTCGACCGGCGGCGATGGCGGCACGCCTACGCCTACGCCTACGCCTACGCCTACGCCCACTCCCGACCCCTCGCCCACGCCTGACGATACGGTCGGCTAGAAATCATCCGGCCATAAGCAACAAGGCCCCCGAGCAGCCTATTGAACTGCTCGGGGGCCTTTTAGTTTGAAGCGACCTGGTGGGCGGTCTTTATACCGGCGAACAAAAAAGGGGGGTACCGACCAACGTCGATACCCCTTACAAACCACTATGTCAGCGCGCACGGTGCCGAGCGCACGACCCGCACGCCTACTTGCGAGAATTGCTCAGCTTATTGATCAGCGCCTCGAGACGCTCGCCGTCCTCGGCCGTCTGGGCAATAACCAAAATCGTATCGTTGCCGGCAAGCGAGCCAAGCACATCGGGCAACTCTGCCGCATCAACGGCGGCGGCGATACCGGAAGCCGTACCAGGCTGAGCCTTGATCATAACCAGATTATCGGTGCGCAGAACGCCCGTTACGAGCTCGGAAACCATACGCTGCAGGTGCAGGTCCTCTGCCAGAACATAGATGCCCTCAGGGAGCTTACGCAGCCCCATATCGGCAATATCGCGAGAGACAGTCGCCTGCGTGCAATCAAAGCCCATAGCGCGGAGCTCATCGACCAGCACGCGCTGCGTGCGGACGTCCTTATTGCGCACAATATCTCTAATGGCATCCTGGCGCCCATTGCGTTTTTTAGCCATACAAACCCTCTCTCCAAAAGATGGCGGAGACAATCAATCAGTGATTGAATAGTTTAACGCTATTTGAAGGCTTTTGTGTATAAGAACGCATTTCGAAACAATTCTATGCAAGTTTGTTTCGTAATGAGCCGTTTAGGCGGTTTTTGCGCCCGTCCGGTTAAGAAAAGCTGCCAGATGCGTACACATCACGCATCGCGCGGGCTTGGCGCTGGCAATCGGCCCAAACAACAGACCGAGCCCCCGATGGTTATCCTTGAGCGCGGCGACCATTTGACGGGTTCGAGGTGCCTCGAGCATATCACGCATGCGGGCGGAACGCTCGATTGACGACACCCCATGCGGGCTCAGACACAAATTCTCGATGCAGGCGACCAGTCCGGCAAAGTAGAACTTTTGGCTTGCCAGCTTGAGCCGACCACCGCTATCTGCTTCCGAGAGTGAGTCAGCAAGCTCGTCGAGCGCTCGGGTGTCATCGGATACCTTGGCATACATGGTGGGATCAAAGGCATCTGTAAGCTTAGGTGCCGCCGCGTGGAAACAAGCATCGCCGCAGCCGGACACGCATCGTGCCTGCGAAAGCGCGCATGCCATAAACCCAACTGTGCGAAACACCTTGTCGCACAAAAGGCATGCCTCAAACAGCGAGCGGCTGTACATCACGCCAGAGGTCTGAACGACAAGGCCGCCTAAAATCAACTGGGGCAGCCCGGTCACCATCGAGGATTTGCTATCGATGGAAATATGAGCAGCATCCAAGACGCGCGAATGGCGCTCTCGATGTGCATCATAGCGGTCGAGCGACACCGTGGGGAGCACTATGTCTGCCGTAGTATCGCACGCGATATCGACCATCTTGGAAAGGGCCTGCGGAGCAAACCACTCATCGGCGTTCATGGCGATGATTTGAGAGCCGCGCGAGGCATCAAAACCGGCACGAAGACAAGCGCCGCGCTTCGCGTCCTCGACGTCAATCAAATCAATATGGATGTCCCTGTCGGCAGCAACCTGAAGCGAATGGCGCACACCGGGCGCAGCATCGCGGCAGACAACGACAATCTGCAAATCGTAGAGGTCTTGGTTCTGGATACTCTCGAGCGCACGCATCGCATAGCTGGGCGAACCTTCTACCACAAGGATCACCGAAAGTCGCGGATGCGAGCCACGTCGAACCAAGTTATCCGTCCTCTCGACAGCAATGAATCAAATCGTGGTTCATGGTACACCCCGGCAATAAAAGCAATGAGACACCGGTTGTATTGCACGCCAAGAACAGATGTTGCACACGCGCAGCCCACAGATGACGGGTGTCGACGCACGACGCGTCGAGCCCCCCCTAGTCGAGCACGACAAGCTCGACGGGATCGTAATCCACGCCCATAAACGTAAGGCCGCAGGCAGGAGCCGTGGGGCCCGCAGCGGTACGGTCGCAAGCATCGATGACCTCGCGCATCCACTCGGGTTTACGGCGATGCATGCCAATCTCGACAAGCGTGCCCACGATCGTGCGGACCATCGAATGCAGAAACGCATTGCCCTCGATGGTAAACGTCAGGATGTCCTCGCCAAACGCAACCTCATGGCCAAACTCGGCACGCATCACGCAGCGATGCGTAGGTTTGCCCACGGCAGAGGCGACCTTGCAAAAGCTCTTAAAGTCCTGCTCACCCAAAAGCGCGGGACAGGCCGCAGACATGGCCTCGACGTCCAAGGGATAGCGATGCCACCACACGGCACCACGGGACAGCACGGGGCGCGCATCGCGATCGGCAATACGGTACGTATACGTACGGGAACGCGCGTCAAAGCGTGCAGAAAAGCCCTTACGGGCCCTGTAGACCTCGTTTATGGCGATATCTTTAGGCAGCAGGGCATCCATAGCCCGCAGCCACCTACGGCGCGTAAGGGCGAGCTCAGCGTCCGTTACGGGCACGCTGATATACTGTGCCACGGCATGCACGCCGGCATCGGTACGACCTGCGCACGTCAGATCGATCGGACGGCGAAGCAGCGTCTCGATGGCTCGACGCAGCTCACCCGCAACCGTCGTCTGTCCCGGCTGCTCGGCAAATCCGCTATACGACGAGCCATCATAGGCCACGCGAAATACGAGCGTGGCGTCAAGCTCGGAAATCGAATTGAAATCAGACGGCGCAGTCATGGGCGCTCCCAACAAACAAGTAACGGTATCGCGACAAAAAAAGAGGGGTACGCGAACGTACCCCTCGAATATAGCCTATGCAGACGGAATGTCTACTCAGCGGTCTCCTCAGCAGGAGCCTCCTCGACAGCCTCGACCTTCTTGGGAGCAGCGGCCTTCTTAGGGGCCGGAGCAGCCTTCTTGGCCTTAGGCGTGCAAGGCTCGGTGACGAGCTCCATGATAACGATGGGAGCGTTGTCGCCCTTACGGTTACCGAGCTTCATGATGCGGGTGTAACCGCCGTTGCGGTCCTGCCACATGCCCTGGGCAGCCTTGTCGAAGATCTCGGCAACGAGCTGCTTATCGCCGAGCTTGGCGATAGCCAGACGACGAGAGTGCAGGTCGCCCTTCTTGGCCCAAGTGATGATCGGGTCGACGACCGAACGCAGCGCCTTAGCGCGGGTCTCGGTGGTCTTGATGCGGTCGTTCTCGAAGAGGGCCTTAGCAAGGCTCTTCTTCATGGCCTTGGTGTGGCTCGCATCGGTGCCGAGCTTCAGGCCCTTCTTAACGTTGTGACGCATGGTCTAGTTTCTCCTCAAATATGCGAAGCATTAAGCCTTCAGGCTCAGGCCCATGGACTCAAGCTTGTCCTTCACTTCCTCGATCGACTTAACACCGAAGTTACGGATGTTGAGCAGATCGTTCTCCGAGAACTCAACGAGCTGACGGACCGAGTGAATGCTGGCGCGCTTAAGGCAGTTGTAGGAACGGACGGAAAGGTCCAGATCCTCGATCTGCTTGTCCAGCTCGGCGTTGTCGTTGGTGACCTCGGGAGCGAAGATCGAAGCCTCCTCCTCGACCTCGGGGGTCTCGGCAAGGTTCATAAAGGCGGCCATATGCTGGTTGATGATATTGGCAGCCTGGACCACGGCGTCGCGCGGGGCGATGGAGCCGTTGGTCTCGATCTCGAGGACAAGGCGGTCGTAGTCGGTGTGCTGACCGACACGGCAAGCCTCAACGAGCTTGGCGCAACGGGAAACCGGCGAGTACAGCGAGTCGACGTGGATCACACCGATGGGATCGTTGTCGCGCTTGTTGGCCTCGCCAGAAACATAGCCGCGGCCATAGCCGATGCGCATGCTCATGGTGAGATGGCCACCCTCGGTGAGCGTAGCAATGTGCTGCTCGGGGTTGACCAGCTCAAACTCGGACGGAATAAAGAAGTCCGCACCGGTGACCTCGCAGGGGCCGTCAACCGAGATGGTGGCGGTCGCCTCGTCGGTCGTGCCGAGAGCCCTGAAGACAAGACCCTTGACATTCAGGACGATGTCGGTGACATCCTCGACCATGTTAGGGATGGTCATGAACTCGTGCTGCGCACCATCGATCTGAATAGCCTCGACGGCGGCACCCTCGAGCGAGGACAGAAGACCGCGACGAAGGGAGTTACCCAGCGTATCGCCGTAACCACGCTCGAGCGGCTCGACGGAGACACGAGCAGACGTCTCGTTGATCTCTTCGACCTGAACCTGAGGCCTAATGAATTCTGACATGTATTACCTCCAGCCTCAGCAGCCCGGATGGACTACTTAGAGTAGAGCTCGACGATGCGCTGCTCGTTGATATCACCGCTGATCTGCTCACGCGTCGGCAGAGCGAGCACGTTACCAGACAGCTTCTCGATATCGACCTCGAGCCAGCCAGGGACCTCAAAGCGCTCGGAGGAAATCAGGGCCTCCTTGATGGGGAGGAGGTCACGGAACTTCTCGCCGACAGCGACGACGTCGCCGGCCTTGACGCGGTAGGACGGGATGTCCACGCGCTTGCCGTTCACGGTGAAGTGACCGTGACGGACGGACTGACGAGCCTCTTTGCGGGTGCGGGCGAAGCCAAGACGGAAGACGACGTTGTCGAGGCGAGACTCAAGGATGATCATGAGGTTCTCACCGGTGACGCCGTTCATCTTACGGGCCTTGTTGAAGTAGCCGTGGAACTGCTTCTCCAGAACGCCATAGATGAACTTGACCTTCTGCTTCTCACGCAGCTGCATGCCGTACTCAGATTCCTTGCGACGGCGCTTGGGCTGACGGATAGATTCCTTCTTGCTGCTGTAACCGAGCTCAGCGGGATCGATCCCGAGCTGACGGCAGCGCTTAAGAACAGGAGTCCTGTCGATTGCCATATTGATACGATCCTTTCAGTTACACGCGGCGACGCTTCTTGGGGCGGCAGCCGTTGTGCGGAATGGGGGTCTTGTCCTGGATGCTCGAGACCTCGAGGCCAGCAGCCTGGAGGGAGCGGATGGCGGTCTCACGACCGGAGCCGGGGCCCTTGACGAAGACGGAAACCTTCTTCATACCGTGCTCCATGGCCTGCTTGGCAGCAGCCTCGGCAGCCATCTGGGCAGCGAACGGCGTGGACTTACGGGAGCCCTTGAAGCCCACCTGGCCAGCCGACTTCCAGGAAATGACGTTGCCCTGGGGATCGGTGATCGAAACGATCGTGTTGTTGAACGTAGAACGAATGTGAGCCTGGCCCACGGAAATGTTCTTACGGTCCGCGCGCTTCAGACGGGCAGCGCGAACGTTCTTCTTAGCAGTAGCCATCTATCTAGCGCTCCTTATTTCTTCTTCTTAGCACCGATCTGACGCTTCGGGCCCTTGCGGGTACGAGCGTTAGTGTGGGTGCGCTGGCCGCGGACCGGGAGGCCCTTGCGGTGACGAAGGCCGCGGTTGCAGCCGATGTCCATAAGGCGCTTGACGTTCTGGTTGCGCTCACGGCGGAGGTCGCCCTCAACCATGATCTGATTCTTATCGATATAATCGCGGATGGCGTTAACCTCATCCTCGGTGAGGTCCTTAACGCGCGTATCCACGTTAACGTTGCACTCGACGCAAATCTTCGTCGCAGTGGTGCGGCCGATGCCGTAAATGTAGGTCAGACCGATCTCAACGCGCTTCTCACGCGGGAGGTCGACACCATTAATACGGGCCAACGTAGTCTCCTCTCTTAACCCTGACGCTGCTTATGACGGGGGTTCTCGCAAATGACGAGGACCTTGCCATGGCGCCTAATGATTTTGCACTTATCGCACATCTTCTTGACCGAAGGACGTACCTTCATCGTTCTTCCTTTCGGTAGCGCTCAAACTACTTCCCTACTATCTACTCGCCCAGCCGCAGGCGTTTAAAACTATGGCTGGTCTTCACACACAATCCGACCGTAGGTTGAGCTAAGCCTGCAGTCGGAAAAGGAGTGCGTGTATGCGTGCCGCTATTTATAGCGATAGGTGATGCGGCCGCGGGTCAGGTCGTACGGGGAAAGCTCCACGACAACCCTGTCACCGGGGAGAATACGGATGTAATTCATTCGGATCTTGCCAGAAATGTTGCACAGAACCGAATGACCGTTCTCGAGCTCAACCTTAAACATGGCGTTGGGCAGCGGTTCCTTTACCGTACCCTCGAGCTCAATTGCGTCTTCCTTCTTCACAAGCAATCATCTTTCTCTAGAAAACGACAGCGATTGAGTATTCTACAATACGCGTGCACGTATCGTAATATCTTCGTAATGGCTCCACAACTAAGTGAAACTTGTTACTTTGAAATGTAAATGCCGACAAAATTGAACGCGGCCTCTACATCTCGCCTCCTTGCAAGGAGCACCAAGCGCCTTGCGCATCGGTGGTAAGAATCACCGGACCGTCATCGGTAATGGCGACGGTGTTCTCGTAGTGCGCTGCGGGCAGGTGGTCGTTGGTCGTAACGATCCAACCATCGGCGCCCGTGCTCACATGATTGGATCCCATCGTGACCATCGGCTCGATGGCAATGACCATTCCGGCCTGGAGACGAACGCCCCTCCCCTTCTTTCCATAATTCGGAACGTTGGGGTCCTCGTGCATCACATGGCCAATACCGTGCCCCACATAATCGCGAAGCACGCCATAGCCGTGAGACTCGGCGAGAGACTGGACGGCATAGCCAATGTCCCCTATATGGTTTCCGGGAACAGCCTGCTCGATGGCAGCCTTAAGGCAATCGCGCGTAACCTCGCACAGGGCCTTGGCCTCGGGCGTGGGGGTACCAACGAAAAACGTCCAAGCGTTATCGCCGACCCAACCGTCGACAACGGCACCCGTATCGATGGAAATGATATCGCCATCGCGCAGGATCATGTCGGGGTTGGGAATGCCGTGGACCACGGCATCGTTAATCGATGCACAAATGGTACCGGGGAACCCGCCGTAACCCTTAAAGGCCGGGGTGCCACCATGCATGCGGATAATCTGCTCCGCAAGCTGATCAAGCTCAAAGGTCGAAACACCAGGGCGAACCATGGCTCCAACGTGGCGGAGCGCCATCTTAGATAGCGCTCCTGCCTTCTTCATCTGCTCGATTTGCGTTGCAGACTTAATCTTGATCATAGACCGAGAGCCTCTTTGACATCCCCGTACACGGTCTCGCGCGCCTGGTCACCGTTGACCGACTTAAGCAGACCCTGGCCACGATAGTAGTCGACGAGCGGGCTCGTGGACTTCTCGTAGACGTCGAGACGGTTCTTGATGGGCTCGGGCTTGTCGTCGTCGCGCTGATACATCTCGCCACCACACTTGGGGCAGGTAGCATCGGCAGCGGTGCCGGTGTAACCGCAGGCGCGGCAGGTGCGACGCGAAGACAGACGGTCGATGATGACCTCGGGGGCCACGTCGACCAGAAGGGCGCAGTCGATCTCGCGACCCATGGCGGAGAGCTCGGAATCGAGCGTTACAGCCTGGGCAGTGTTGCGCGGGAAACCATCGAGGATGAAGCCCTGCTGGGCGTCATCGGCGGCAAGGCGCTCCTTGACAAGGTCGATAACGAGCTGGTCGGGAACGAGCTCGCCGGCGTCCATGTACTTCTTAGCCTGAATACCAAGCTCGGTGCCACCCTTAACGGCAGCACGCAGCAGGTCGCCCGTGGAAATGTGAGCGACGCCAAACTCGGCGACGAGCTCCTGTGCGACGGTGCCCTTACCGGCACCCGGAGCTCCGAGCAATACGAGGTTCATGAGCAATCCTCCTCTAGCCTATTTAAAGAATCCATCGTAATCATACATCTTGATCTGGCCTTCGAGCTTGTCGACCGTGTCGAGCACGACGCCGACCATGATGAGGATGGACGTGCCGCCAAATGCCTGAATCAGCTGGTTACCCGTGAAAGAGAAGATGATCGAAGGTACGATGGCGATGAGCGCCAAGAAGACAGCGCTGGGAAGCGTGATCTTGTTGAGCGCGTTCTTGATGTAGGCCGCGGTAGCCCTGCCCGGACGGACGCCCGGAATAAAGCCACCCTGCTTCTTAAGGTTGTCGGCCGTGTCATCGGGGTTGAACACCATGGAGGTGTAGAAGTACGCGAAGAACACGATGAGGACAACATTAAGCACCCAGTTGAGCCAACCGGTCGAAAGCGCGGAGGCAACTGCCTGAATCCAGCCGATGCCGGGGAAGAACACGGCAATCTGAGCCGGGAAGTACAGCAGCGCCGAAGCGAAGATGATCGGCACGACACCCGCGGTGTTGACCTTGATGGGCAGGTAGGTGGTCTGACCACCCATCATGCGACGGCCCACGACGCGCTTAGCGTAGGAGACCGGGATGCGGCGCTGGCCGCGCTCAAGGAAAACAATCAGCGGGATAACCAGCAGGATGATGGCGCAGATGATCACCATGGTGATGATGCCACCGGCATTGCCCTCGGTGCTGGAGAAGATAGCCTGCGGCAGACCGGCCATGATGTTCGCGAAGATGATCAGCGACATGCCATTGCCGATACCGCGCTGGGTGATGAGCTCACCAATCCACATGATCAGCATGGCGCCCGCGGTGAGCGTACCGACGATCATGAGGTCGAAGATGATCTCGGGAGCGCCGGCGCCATTGAAGCTGATGCCGAAGCTCTTAAAGAGGAAGAGGTAACCCACGGAGTTGAGGATTGCCAGAGCCAGGGTGAGGTAACGCGAATACTGCGTAATCTTGGTCTGACCGACCTCGCCCTCGCGGGCAAGCTCATGCAGGGAAGGCACGACGGCCTGGAGCATCTGGAGGATGATCGAGCTGGTGATGTAAGGCATGATGCCCAGCGAAAACACCGACACATAGCTCAACGCGCCGCCAGAGAAAAGATTCAGGAGGGCCATAGCACCTGCGGCGACCGAATTGTTATCGGTCGAGAAAAGGCCCAGCATCCCCTGGAAGGGAATGCCGGGCACAGGAACGTGCGCACCAATGCGGTACACGACGAGCATAGCTATGGTAAAAAGAATCTTTTCGCGCAATTCTTTGATGCGGAAAGCATTCTTAAGACCATTTAGCACGGCAGCTCGACCTTTCCGCCGGCGGCCTCGATCTTGGCCTGCGCAGAAGCGCTGACCTTGTCGACCTTGACCGTGAACTTCTTGGTGAGCTCACCATTGCCGAGCACCTTGACGGGCTCGAACTCGCTCTTAGTGATGCGAGCGGCCTTAAGAGCGGCACCGTCGATCACAGCGCCGTCCTCGAACTTGCGCTCGAGACGCTCAACGTTAACAGCGGTGTACTCGATACGACGGGGGTTGCGGAAGCCCGGAAGCTTGGGCAGGCGCATGGCCAGCGGAGTCTGGCCACCCTCGAAGCCGGCACCCTTGGTGCCGCCAGAGCGGGAACCCTGGCCCTTCTGACCGCGGCCAGAAGTGGTGCCGTGACCCGAAGAATTGCCACGGCCGACGCGCTTGCGGTTCTTGGTGGAACCGGGCGCGGGAGTAAGATCGTGAAGCTGCATTTGCTACTCCTCTACAATCTCGACAAGGTGCTTGACCTTGAAGATCATGCCGCGGACGGACTCGTTGTCAGCAATCTCGCGAACCTCGCGGATCCTGTGGAGACCGAGGGCACGGACAGTACGGACCTGGTCCTGCTTGCAACCGTTGGTGCTGCGGACCTGCTTGATCTTGATGGTGTCAGCCATGCTTAGTTCTCCTTACCGACGAACATCTCAGAGACCGTCAGGCCACGGCGAGCCGCGACGTCCTCAGGGCTGGAGAGCTCCTTGAGGCCCTCGACGGCAGCCTTGATGATGTTGAGGCCGTTGTCGGTACCGAGGGACTTGGACAGGACGTTCTTGATGCCAGCAAGCTCGAAGAGGGGACGCACAGCGCCGCCGGCGATAACGCCGGTACCCTCGACAGCGGGCTTGATGATGATGCGGCCGGCACCAAAGTGGCCGAGAACCTCGTGCGGGATGGTGCCCTGCTCGGTCACCGGCACGTGGAACATGTTCTTCTTGGCATCGAGAGATGCCTTGGAGATGGCCATGGGCACCTCAGCGGACTTGCCCATGCCAACGCCGACGTTGCCCTTGCCGTCGCCAACGACGACGAGAGCGACGAGGCTCATGCGACGACCACCCTTGACGGTCTTCGACACGCGGTTGATGTAAACGACGCGCTCCTCGAACTCGGAGGCCTCGCGCTGCTGCTTCTGATTACGAGCCATGTGCTACATACCTCCTAGAACTCGAGACCGGCGGCACGAGCACCGTCGGCGAGGGCCTTGACGCGGCCATGGTAGATACGGCCACCGCGATCGAAGGCGACCTTGGTGCTGCCGGCCTCGCTGGCGCGCTTGCCAGCGCGCTGGCCGACCTTCTCCGCAGCCTCCTTGTTCGAGGTGTGGGTGCCCTTGAACTCGGCCTCGAGGGTCGAGGCAGAGACGAGCGTCAGGCTGGAGCCCTTGCTGTCGTCGATGATCTGGGCATAGATGTTGGCGTTAGTACGGGTCACGCGAAGACGCGGACGCTCGGAGGTACCCGAGACCTTGCCGCGAACACGACGCTGACGACGCTTGAGGCCTTCCAGCTTCGCCTTATGCTTGTTCATACGTAAACTCCTAAAAAGGTTGATCTTGCCAGCACCTGACGGGGTGCTGGTCTTATGCGAGTGAGTCGGTTACGACTACTTGGCGGCCTTACCCAGCTTGCGGCGGATGTGCTCGCCAACGTAGTGGATACCCTTGCCCTTGTAAGGCTCGGGAGGACGATGGCCGCGGATCTCAGCGGCAATCTGACCCACCTGCTGCTTGTTGATACCCTTGACGTTCACGTGGGTGTTGTCGGGAACCTCGAAGGTGATGCCCTCGGGAGCCTCGACGATCACGGGGTGCGAGAAGCCCAGGGAGAACTCGAGGTTCTTGCCCTTCTGCTGCACGCGGTAACCGACGCCGGCGAGCTCGAGCTTCTTCTCGAAGCCCTCGGAAACGCCAACAACCATGTTGTGGATGAGGGCGCGGGTGAGGCCGTGGCGGGCACGGGTCTCACGCTCGTCGTCGGGACGGGAAACGGTGAGGACGTTGTCCTCGACGTTGATAGCGAGCTTCTCAAAGACATCGAGCTCGAGCTGGCCCTTGGGGCCCTTGACGACAACGTTGTTGCCGTTGACTGCCACTTCGACTCCGGCGGGAATCTGGACAGGCTTATTACCGATACGAGACACGGTGATCTCCTTTCCTTCTACCTACCGAGCGAATTACCAGACGTAAGCGATGATCTCGCCGCCGACGTTGTGCTTGCGAGCATCGCGGTCGGTCATGACGCCATGGCTGGTGGAAATAATGGCGGTACCAAGGCCACCGCGGACGCGGGGCATGTCGGCAACACCGGTGTACTTACGCAGGCCCGGCTTGGAAATGCGGCGGATGCCGTTGATGACCTTAGCCTTCTTGGGACCATACTTAAGCGTGATGTGCAGAGTCTTCTGGGGAACGGTGTCCTCGACATCGTAGCCCTCGATGTAGCCCTCCTCGTGCAGAACACGAGCGATCTCGACGAGCTTCTTGCTGCTCGGCATGGAGACCGTGGCCTTGTTCACAGAGTTAGCGTTACGGATGCGCGTAAGCATATCTGCGATCGGGTCTGTAAGGTTCATACAGATTCTCCTTCGTTCTTGATGAACACGTGCTCTTGGTTCTTCGCCGCCCTTAACGGCAAAGCCTTTTTAGCGCGTTTTCCCTGTTCCAAACTGATGCTTGAAACGCTGGTAGTGACTTACCAGCTGGCCTTCTTAACGCCGGGAAGCTCGCCCTTGAGTGCAAGCTCGCGGAAGCAGACACGGCACAGGCCGAACTTGCGGTACACAGAGTGCGGACGGCCGCAGCGCTGGCAGCGCGTGTACTCACGAGTAGAGAACTTCTGCTTGCGATTGCACTTGACGATCATCGATGTCTTAGCCACTTATATCCTCCTCACATAGAGTATTGTTCGCCCCAAGCGCCGCCCCCTTGTGGGAACGGCGCTTATAGGGCAGGTGAACCTATTTCTTGAACGGGAAACCGAAGGCGTCCAGAAGGGCCTTGGCCTCCTCATCGGTGTTGGCGGTGGTCACGAAAGTGATGTCCATACCACGCTGGTGATCGACGGAGTCGAAGTCGATCTCGGGGAAGATGAGCTGCTCGGTGACGCCCATGGAGAAGTTACCACGGCCGTCGAAGCTCTTGGCGGAAATGCCGCGGAAGTCGCGGATACGGGGGATCGCGACGGAGGTCAGACGATCGAAGAACTCCCACATACGGTCGCCACGCAGGGTAACCTTGCAGCCGATCGGCATACCAGCGCGCAGGCGGAAGGTAGCGATGGACTTACGGGCACGGGTGATCATCGGCTGCTGTCCGGTGATGGCGCGCAGGTCGCGCACGGCACCGTCGATGGCCTTGGAATCGGTAGCGGCCTCGCCGACACCCATGTTCACGACAATCTTCTCGAACTTGGGGAACATCATGCCGTTCTCGTACTGGAACTTGTCCTGAAGCTGCTGCTTGACCTCGTTGTTGTACTTGGTCTTCAGACGCGGCACATACTTCTCTTCTGCCATTGTTCACTCCTTCTTGGGGTTTTAAGCACGGGGCGTGGCCACGATGGGTTGTCCTCGTGCCTCCTGGCTGCATCCGCGCCGCTCATGGCATTTTGCGGTTTGGACTCGACGCAGCAGGAGCCGACAAAACAATCGGTACTATACGCGCATCGGGAGCGTATTTCCAGAAAAACCTCGTCTGCCTGCACAACTCCACAACTCCCCCGCACAAATGGATCCCAAAAAGCAGTTGCGGTGAAATAGGGACTGTTTGGCGGCCTAACAGGCTTAAACAGTCCGTATTTCACCGCAACTTATTGGTGGGGATGCGATTAGCGCTTGCGGGGGACGAGTTTGGTGCGGCGCAGGTGGATCATCTCGGCGGCAATGGAGATGGCGATCTCCTCGGGGTCCTCGGCCTCGATGGCAACGCCGATCGGAAGGTGCAGCTCGTCGATCTGGTCCTGCGTAAAGCCTTCCTGCTCCAGGCGGGCACGCACAAAGGCCGTCTTGCGGCGCGAACCCAGACAGCCCAGGTAGGCAGGCTTGGCGCGCATGGCCTGAATCACCACGTCGATATCGGACTTGTGACCCGCCGTGGCCACGACCACCAAGTCGCGCGGACCGATGGGGCACTGCTCGCCCAGATTCTTATAATCGACCAGGCGACGGTCGTAGACACCGGGCACCCATTCGGGCGTCAGCGTGCCGGGGCGGTCATCGCACGCCACGACGGCAAAGCCCGCCGCCGTGAGCACCCGTGCCGTCGCAGCGCCCACGTGGCCGCAGCCAAAGATATAGGTTAGGCCCTCGGGGCAGAGCGTCTCGATGTGCGCCGGGGGAATCTCGGAGGCGGCGTTGGTGTAAGTAACCTTACTCCCCTCCTCCACCAGCGAAAGCTCGGGGCAGCCGGCAATGGTATGGCGCGATGCCTTGCCATGATATTCGGCAACATCGCCTTCGAGCGCGCTTGCGATAAACGGCTCAAAGTCGATGACGAAGTCGCCGATGCGTCGATACGCCAAGACGTCGGCAACCGACTGGAACAACGGTGCCTTGGTCGCGTCCAGATGCAGATAGCACAGGCAGATGGCTCCGCCGCAGATCATGCCGGTATCGGAGTTCTCGCCGCCCATGGTGTAGCGGACCAGATGCGACTGCCCCGCGGCCAGCAGCTCGCGCGCCTCATCGAGCGCAAAGAGCTCGATCTTGCCGCCACCGATGGTGCCCGCTTGGCTACCGTCGGCAAAGACAGTCATCCAGGCGCCCACACCGCGCGGTGACGACCCCGCCGTACCGGCCACGACCACCAGCTCGCACGTCTTACCGGCCTTCAGTGCATCAAGCGCAGCATTCACCACATCGAGCTTTTCCATTGCAATTTCCTATCCCTGGAATACACCGGTGAGCATAGCGAGTGCCTCGAGCACGCCGCCGCCGACCGACGTCGCCTTGTCCGAAATGTAGTTGATATAGCTGGCATCGCCGCGCGGATCGACATCGGCGCATTTAAAGCCCTCAGTCACCTGCACGCCGTTCGCCAAAAGCCCGCGCAGACAGCCATCGATCTGCGTGCACATGGGCGTATCGCCCGCATAGCCAATCACGTCTCCGGCGCTCACGATGTCGCCGATTGCGTGGTCGGACCGAAACACGCCGGCGGCGGGGCTGTGGATAACGCGCTCTTTACCATAGCCGGCGATAATGCCTGGCACGCCCGTGTTGGGCTGGGGCGAACCTTGGGTAATGACACGGCCGAGAAAATGCCCGCGCATGGTCTCGACCACGGCATCGCAGTCAACCGGCGCGGTAAAGCCCGGCCCCACGGCGATGACGGCAGGCGCCATGTCGCGCGTGGTGCCCAAGTTGCGCTTAGCCAGAATCGCGTCGACCACGGCAGCGGGTTTCAGCTCGCCGAGCATCTTGGCCTGGGGGTCCACCACAACGGCGACGTCTCCGGCCTCGGTAATCGCAAGTGCCTCTGCCGGCGTCTGTGCCAAGCGAGCGCGAATACCCTCGACCTCGACCTCGCCCAGACGAATGGCCTCGCAAAAACTGATCGTGCGGCGGATGCACGTGGGAACCGCGATATCGGCCATAACGACCGACACGCCGGCGCGCACCAAGCGAGCGGCGACACCCGTGGCGATATCGCCGGCGCCGCGAACATAAACGAGCATTCCCGGGGCACCTCCCTGTGCTACGGTTTGAGCAGAGCAAAAGCGGTTCGACCGCTACTCTGATGATTATTTATTATCACAGTATTATACGGCGGTGAACAGATGGAAACGACGACCGGAAACCTTGCCTCCGCGCTCAAGATCGAGCCGGGCATTACCGCAATTATCGGCAGTGGCGGCAAGTCGACATTGCTGCGTGCGTTGGGTCTCGAGCTCATGCGCGCCGGCGGCAGGGTGCTTCTCTGTACCACCACGCACATGTTTCCCGTCGCCGGCGTACCATGGGACGGGTCGAATCGTCGCCTGGACGCCGCGCCTTGGAAGCCGGGGGCCCTGCATGTTCCCGGCTGCACCTGCGAGGCATGCGCGGGCATGAACCGCGGAAGTATCTGCCAGGCGGGTGTTTTGGGCCCGGAGACAGGCAAGCTCTCCGCCCCCGTTGAGCCGCTCAACGAGCTGGCGCAGCGCTTTGACTATGTATTGGCCGAGGCAGATGGCAGCAAGCGACTCCCGCTCAAGGCGCATGCCGCCTGGGAGCCGGTAATTCCCTCCGGCACAGCAAACGTTGTCTGGGTCGTCGGCGCCTCGGGGCTGGGCAAGCCCGTCGCCGAGGTTGTCCACCGCCCCGAGCTCTTCTGCGAGCGCTGCGGCTGCGAGCCCACCGACGCTGCCACCCCAGAGCGCGTCGCCATGGTGCTCAATGCCGAGCTGCGAATGCTGAACCTCAACAATGCCCGCATCATGCTCAACCAAGTCGACACGCTCAGCGACCCCACGATGGCCGACCGCTTCGAGGCAGCTCTCGACCACCCCGTCGTCGCCAGCAGCCTCAAGTAGCCGGCCCCATCTCCTCAGTTGCGGTGAAATAGTTCCTGTTTGGGGGCCCGCCGGCCGGCACCCGGCCCGATTTAACCGCAGCAGAGGGGGGGGCACGGCCACTTTGGGGATAGCGGGGGC
>CAJMJM010000031.1 GCA_905213725.1 Collinsella aerofaciens | reverse complement strand
CCTCGCGATAAAGCACGCGGCCGAGCACGACGCCAAACACCGGCGAGGTGTAGAGCAGCACCGAGGCCGTGGACATGCCCACCTCGCCCATGCACTCGTAATAAAGCGTGTTAGCGGTGGCGAGGCCGATAATGCCAAGAAGCGCGCAGGGAACAAGCTCTTTAGAACTTGCCTTGAACAGTGCCATGGGACCCGAGGCTTTTCCCTCACGAGCACCTCCCTGGCAACCCATAAATGCCAAGACCGGAGCCATTAAGACAGCACCCGACAACAGGCGAAAGGCCGCCATGCTCTGAGACGACACACCCAGGGCCGATATTCCGTTAACAAAGATTCCGATGGTGCCCCACATAAGCGCGGCGATCAGCACCAGCACATAGCCCAGATTACTTTTCTTCAACGCAGCCTCCTCGGTATTGTTTCCAATATGTTTCGTACTACGTTATAGTCGTTATATACATTTTTCAAGACACAAATCGCCGAACGGAAAAATCTGCTCTACCGCTACAACCCATTGGTGCAAGGGGGTCAGGTTCATATGCGCCAACTTGGTGTAAAGTAACCTGTCCCCAATGCACCAATCCCTTAACAAGCACGGCGACGCCGACGTTTTGGCAACATCAGCGAGCGCCCGTCATTTGAGCCAAGGTGCCGTGAAATGAAAAGGCGCTGACCTTTTGGTCGCGCCTTTGAAATTGAACGGCAGATTGGCCAAATGCCGGACGCGCAGCGTCGGCTGGTCCGCCGTTCGGTAGAACGGCGGAACTAATACTCTTAGTAGTCCAGCTTCCACATGTAGCGGCGCGTCATGTAATCCTTGTGGGTGACGGCAGAGAGGGCGCGCATGTAGACGTTGTTGAGGATCGGGGCGAAGATCAGGTGGTTGAAGTACTCGCTCACGCTGTCCTTGATGTCGTTGAGGCCGAGCTCCTTGGCGTCGAGCTGATAGACGCGCTCGCCACCGTACTGGTTGACGAAGCGGATGCCGCGCTCGTCGTTGCAGCGGCTGCGGCCGACGCTGATGAGCTGGAACAGCGAGGTGCGCTTGTCCAGGATCTCGAAGGGGCCGTGGAAGAAGTCGCAGGTGTTGATGGTGCAGGAGTCGATCTGCAGCATCTCCTGCACGTTGCAGATGCTAAAGACGTAGGCGGCACCAAAGAGCGGACCCTGAGCCATCACGTTGATGCAGGGCTTGTCGGCGTTTTGCTCGGCCCACTTGGCGGCGAGCGGACGGGTGTACTCGACGGCCTTGCGATAGATGGGGTCAACCAGGTCGAAGGCGGCCATAGCGGTCTCATACTCGGCATAGCCCTCGGTCTGCTGCGTAAGCTCCATGGCGATCATGGTCACGACGGCGGAGTTGGTACGGCCCATGCAAGACTCGTCGACGGCCAGGCTGTCATACTGAATCTTGTAGTCGCAGACCTCGGTGAGGCCGGACTCGTCGACATAGATGGCGATGGTGCTGGCGCCGTGGTCCTTGGCGACCTGGGCGGCGACGATGGTCTCCTTGGTGCCGCGCATGGACACGACGACGGCCAGGGTGTTCTCGTTGACATAGGCGGGCGTGGCGTGCACGAACTCATTGCTGGTGTAGCTGGAGCTCACGACCTGCGTGGCCTCGTGCTCCATAAAGTACTGGGCAGGATAGTTGCCGCCGTTGGATCCGCCGGCGCCAATCCACACGACGCGCTTGATGCCGCCCTTGTCTGCCTTGTCGGCCAAAACCTGGGAGACGACGTCCTTAACCTGTTCCTGAGTAGTCATCGTGCATCAGCCTTTCTTCTCGTTTGATGCTCTCGATGGCATACAAGTTACATACTTGTTTTGGTTATGTCGACTAGTTGTATGCTATATTTGTCTTAGAAAATTTGCTGATACGGTTTTCGATAACTAGCTACCAGCGGTTTTGTTGTTGTATTGAATACATGCTTGATTAGACTCGAATACAGGTTAGATACAGGTTGATCGCATGAATGCTTCGTCTAAAAAGAAACTGGCCCAATACGAGCGCTTGGCGGGCATGCTGCGTGACCGCATCGCCGCCGGCGTCTACGCGCGCGAAGACAAGCTGCCGTCCGAGATGGAGCTCATGGACGAATCGGGGCTGTCGCGCAGCACCGTGCGCCACGCCCTTAAGGTGCTCGTTGATGAGGGTCTGGTTCGAACCGAGCGCGGGCGCGGCGCCTTTGTGGCCGACACGCCGGCGCTCCACGAGAACAACCTGGTGTTTTCGAGCTATACGGCGCAGGTCCAGGGTCAGGGCATGAAGCCCACCACGCGCACGGTGGACTCGGGCTTTACCAAGGCGGGCGGCAGCATAGCTAAGTTCTTTGATGCCGCCGTGGGCAGCAAGCTCGTCAAACTTGTCCGCCTGCGCTACCTGGACGACGCGCCGCTGTGCCTGGAGACCACCTACCTGCCGCCAAGCTTCGAGACGCTCATCGATCGCGATATTAACGGTTCGCTCTACGCCACGCTGCGACAGGAGTTCCATCGCGCGCCGGCACAGGGGCATAAGACCTTTGAGGTGTGCTACGCCTCGCAAAACGAGGCGTTTTTGCTCAACGTTGAGCGCGGGCAGGCGCTGATCCTGATCACCGACTACGTCTACGACACCGACGGCCGCCCGCTCCATGTCTCTAAACGCATCCAGCGCACCGACCGCGCCAAATACACCGAACCCATCGGCTAGCGCACCAAACGAGGCAAACTGTACCTAATGAACGTTTTACCTGCGGTTTTATTAAATCTCAAGCCAACATGGCACAAATGCCAACATCGCCTGGCAATACGCGCCGTCCAAGCTCAACTGTTCCTGCTCAGAATATCCAGTACCGCAAATCTAAGTGAGTAGACTTTTCGTGACCTGTCGAGCACACCAAAAACTGTCACCTCTGTGACCTGCGGTTTTACTAAGGCAGATACGCCTTGTGCTCGACCTGCGCCAAAAAGTCTACTCACTTAGTTCGAATCGAAGCCAAACGGACCCAAATCGAAGCCAAATTAAGCCCATCCGCATCAAAAGACGCGTGAATCCGTACTTCTCGCGGTGGATTGACGCTACAAAGCGGCCAAAATAAATCTGTCCCTAAATGGTAGGTTTGGGGAGGTCGGGGAACCAGGTTGGTTTGGGTTGGTTGAGTGTGCGCTCGGCTAGGACCAGCTCCATCCAACACATATCGTACCAGCGGCCGAACTTTTGGGCGCAGCGGTCAAAGGCGCCCACCAGGCGATATCCCATATGGGCATGGAAATCCTGGCTGTTGTGCGTCAGGTACTCGTCGTCCTTGTCGTGCGGCACGGCGATGAGGGCGCACATGTTGGTGATGCCCATCGCGACCAGGCATTGCTTGAGCGCGTCGTGCAGCTTGCGACCCAGCCCGCCATGGCGCACATCGCGTGCCAGGTAGATTGACGTCTCGACCGACCAGTCGTATGCCTCGCGGCTGTTAAGCGGACTCACGTAGGCATAGCCTACCGGACGCCCGTCCAGCTCCATCACCAGATACGGATAGCGCTTGAGCGTACGCTCGATACGCCCGGCGAACTCCTCAACGCTCGGCACCTCGTATTCGCAGGTAATCGCCGTCTGGCGCACATACGGCTCATAGATGGCAAGCAACGCCGGCGCATCATTGGGCGTCGCCAGGCGAATCGTCGGCTCGGACATCTCGGTCATACAACCCTTCTCCCCCAAAAGCAAAGGCCGCCCTGCGCCAAGCTCAGGCGCAGGGCGGCCCCTTGTCATTACATCAGGCTACAGGACAGCCGCCAGCGCATCGATGTCCTCCTGCGTCGTGGCCCAGCTGGTGCAAAAACGCACCACCGTGTGGGTATCGTCGTACTTTTCCCAGTACTCGATTGCCGCATGCTCGCGAATGCGGGCCATATCCTCGTTGGGCAGAATCACAAACTGCTGGTTCGTCGGCGTCTCCAAAAAGAACTGGTAGCCGCGCTCGTGCAGCACGCGACGCAGCGCCTGAGCGGTTTCAATCGCCTGGCGACCAATCTCAAAATACAGGCCGTCGGTAAAGAGCGCCTCAAACTGCACGCCCGTCAGGCGGCCCTTGGCCAGCAACGCACCGTGCTGCTTAATGCGCGGAATGGGATGCGCCGGAGCGTGCATGCCGCAAAACACCACGGCCTCGCCGCACAGAGCGCCGCACTTGGTGCCGCCGATGTAGAACACGTCACACAGCTGTGCCAGCTCGGGCAGGGTAATGTCGCACTCATCGGCCGCCAGCGCATAGGCCAGGCGGGCACCGTCCACAAACAGCGGAATCTCGCGCTTCTGGCACACCGCGTGAATCGCCGCGAGCTCGGCCTTGGAGTACAGCGTGCCATACTCGGTCGATAGGCTCACGTACACGGCACCCGGGAACACCGTGTGCTCGTAGCTCTCGTTTTCGTAGAACACCTGGATATAGCTCTCGAGGTCCTCGGCGTGCATCTTGCCCTCGTAGCCGGGGATGGTGAGCACCTTGTGGCCGCCAAACTCGATGGCCCCCGCCTCGTGGCAGGCGACGTGGCCGGTCTCGGCAGCAACGACGCCCTCGTACGGCGCGAGCAGCATGTCAATCACCGTCGCGTTGGCCTGCGTGCCGCCCACCAGAAAAAACACGTCGGCATCGGGGGCCTGACAGGCCTCGCGGATAAGCTGCTTGGCACGCTCGGTGTGCGCATCGGTACCGTAGCCGGGCTGCGGCTCCATATTGGTGTCGACGAGCGCCTGCAGCACCGCCGGATGTGCGCCGTGGGAATAGTCGTTGTTAAACGCGAGCATGGCAATCCTCTCTTACCGGGTATCGGCCAGATGATTCAAACGGGGCTATTGTACGCCGTTGGGATAGGCGATGCGCGCGGCAAGGCACTCAAGTGCCAGTACCAGGGCAAAACCGCAGCTCACGTCACTCAAAAAGTGCGCTCCGATCACGATGCGCCCAAAGGCGACGAGCGCCGCGATCACAGCCGCCGCCCAAAAGATCACGCGGCGACGCGAAGGTTTTTCCTTAAAGGCTGCCGCGGGAAGCCCGGCGAGCATAAGGCCAATCGCCGCATGCGCCGTGTGTCCGCTCGCAAACGACTTGAACCCGTCCTTAATCACGCCGGCGGCGATATAGGCCCACTTGTCGGGGTTGCCGATCACCCACCACGGCTGAAAATTGAGCCCCGGCGTGACCTCGATCACGCGCATGCGCGGGCGCGACCATAACGGCTTAACAATGACGTTGAGGATGATGGCCTGAGCGACCCACACGGCCAGCACCATCAACGCCCAGCGCGTGAGCTCGTCGGGCTCGGTCGTGCGCGTAAAGCGATAGACGATGAGGTTGGCAGCAATGACCAGCACAAACGTCAGCACCAACTGAACCGCGATGAGTTTGCCGCCAACCCTCAGGGACGAAACGATCTCGTAGCCGGTCAGGCCAACGTTGACGAGGATGCCGAGCACGGCGAGCCACTTGCTCGTCTTGGAATCGGGTCGCGCCGAGCGCACGAGCATAACGCCCGCGATGCTCGCCGTCAGCTCGAACGGCAGCTCGCCGGCCGCCTCGATAAAGCGGCCGTACATGCTGCCGATGTTGAACAGCGCGCTCGAGATCTGATAATCGAAGAAGCTGCCCACGCCCAGACAAAGACACAGGACAACCGCGATAATGGCGACATCTTTCTTATAGATGTATCCGAACATGCTTTCCTTTCGATGGGGCTGGAATCAACCTGCGAGGTGGCGGGGCAAAGAACAACTGGTAGCTATGCCCCGCCACGCCCCTACTTGTTAGTCATCGTCGCTCGTGCCTAATTGCTGCAGCAGCATGAGTGCCGCGGCCACGGGGCCGGTGCCGTCGCTGGCGTCGAGACCGCGACCCAGGCCGCTGCCCGCGCCGGCACCCGCCTTGTAGGGCACCGACAGTTTGCGGCTCTTGGGAAAGTTCACCGCGCCATAGCGGGTCTTAAGCTCAAAGGCCACCTTCTTGGGAACGTCAACCCCCAGGAAGGTAATGCGTCCACCGCTGAGCGTGACGCTCTCGAGCCCCAAGCGCTCGCCGCGAATGCGGATGCGAGCGCGGTTGAACAAGTTAAGCCCCGCCAACGGCAGCTCACCGTGCGCGGCCTCAGTCTCTTCCTGCACCTCGTCGATACTCTCCAGGTCCTCGGCCGCCGCGAGTTTGCGGTACACGAGCACGCGCTGGTCCACCGCCGGCAGGTACTCCTCGGACAAGAAGTAGTCGGCCGGCAGGTTAATGCCCGCGCTCGCCGCCTCCACGCCGGCATCGTCATCGCCGCGCGCCTCGGCCACAGCCTGGCCCAGCATCTGCGTAAACAGGTCAAAGCCCACGCTCGACAGGTTGCCATGCTGCTCGGCGCCCATAAGCGAGCCGGCGCCGCGAATCTCCAGGTCGCGCATGGCGATGCGCATGCCGCTGCCCAGGTCCTGGAACTCGGAAAGTGCGGTCAGGCGCGCCGTGGCCTCCTCGGTGAGCGGCAGCTCGCCCGGGAACATAAAGTACGCGTAGGCCTGCGTGGCAGAGCGGCCCACACGGCCCTTGAGCTGGTAGAGCTGTGCCAGGCCCAAGCGCTGCGAGTCCTCGATGATGAGCGTGTTGGCGGTCGCGTTGTCGATGCCGCTCTCCACGATGGTCGTGGCGATGAGCACGTCGATCTTTTTGGTCGCGAACTCGATCATCACGTCCTCGACCTCACGCGGGCTCATCTTGCCGTGTGCCACACCCACGCGCGCCTCGGGCGCGGCCTCGTGCACGCGCGCCACGGCGTCGTCGATGGTCTTGACGCGGTTGGACACGTAGTACACCTGGCCGCCGCGACCCACCTCCAGGCGAATCGCCGCGCTCACCACGTCGGGGTCGTACTCCCCCACGTGCACGATCACGGGACGACGCCCGGTCGGCGGTGTGGTGATTAGGCTCATGTCGCGCACGCCACTCGTGGCCATCTGCATGGTTCGCGGAATCGGCGTTGCCGAAAGCGTGAGTACGTCAATCTGCTCGCGCAGGTTTTTGAGCTGCTCCTTGTGCTGCACGCCAAAGCGCTGCTCCTCGTCGATGATCACCAGGCCCAGGTTCTTGGGGTTCACGTCGGCCGAAAGCAGGCGGTGCGTGCCGATAAGCACGTCAATCGTGCCCTCGGCGAACGCCTTGAGTGCGCGCTTTTGCTGCGCCGGCGTGCGGAAGCGGCTGAGCACCTCGACCTCAAGGCCAAACGGAGCAAAGCGCTCAAAGAACGTCTCGTAGTGCTGCTGGGCCAGAATGGTCGTGGGGCAGAGCACCATGACCTGGCGGCCGGAGTCAACGCACTTAAACGCCGCGCGCAGAGCGACCTCGGTCTTGCCAAAGCCCACGTCGCCGCACAGCAGGCGATCCATGGGCTTGGGCGCCTCCATGTCGGCCTTGATGTCGGCAATGGCCTCCAGCTGGTCGCGCGTCTCGTCGTAAGGGAAGCTCTGCTCCATCTCGATCTGCTCGGGCGTATCGGGCGGACAGGCGATACCGGTAATCGACGAGCGGCGCGTATACAGGTCGACCAGGTCAAACGCCAGCTTTTTGGCGTTTTTGCGCGCCTTGTTGGTGGCACGCGTCCAGTCGGCGGTGTTGAGCCTGGTCAGGCGCGGCTTGTCGCCGTCGGGGCCAACGTATCGCGTGATGCGGTCGACCTGCTCCAGCGGCACGTAGAGCTTGTCGCCGTCGGCGTATTCCAGCAAAAAGTAGTCGCGTTCCTTGCCGCCCACTTCCTGGCGCGCGATCTCGCTAAAGAGCGCGATGCCGTGGGTAGCGTGCACCACGTAGTCGCCCGGCTTAAACGGGAACGTGATCTGCGTAATGTCCACCTTGCGGCGGCTGCGCGCGCGGTTGGCGTCCATGCGGGCGTTGAGGTCGGCGATTGAGAACACGGCCAGATTGGCATCGGGCACCACCACGCCCTGCGGCAGGGCGGCATCGACAAAGGTCACGCGTCCGCGCGAGATGGTGGGCACGGCGGCACCGGCGGCAGCCTGGGCCGCGCCCGCCTCGAGCGAGCGGGCGTTGAGCGCATCTGCCTTGCGCTCGCGAATGGAAGCATGGGCCTCCTGGCGGGCGGCACGGTCGGCAGAATCCGCCGCTGCCACGCGTACGCGGTCGCCAATGACGCCGGCGTTTTCGGGCGCGGCAGTCAGCGATTCCTCAAAGGTAATGCCCTCGTCGCCAAAGGTGAGCTCCATCGACTCGCGCGCACCGCGGTCGGGAATAGCGAACACGCAAGCATAGCGCTTGCCCACGACCTCCTGGATGCGCGTCATAAAACGGTTGTCCGAGCCTGCGATGGCAGGCTGCTCAATCTTGAGCTCGGCCGTCACCGCACCGCCGGCACGGATGAGGCTCACGTAGTTCAGGCGTTGCTGGGAACCAAAGTCGAGCTGCTGGGCGCGCACGTACAAGCCGTCCAGTCGGTCAATCCCCGCCTCGCCGGCACGGGCCTCGATATCCTCGTAGGCACGCAGGCAATCGTCGAACAGCGAGCGCGGCTCGGACAGCACTACGAGCGCCTTGCCGCTCACGTGCGCCAGTGGGCTCACGGTCTGGCCGTACATCACCGGCAAAAAGCGGTCGAGCTCAGGCGTGACGATGCGCGCATCCACCATCTCGAGCAGCGCCGCCAGCTTGCTGTCATCCTGGCTGGCGCGATAGAGCGCCACATGCATGTTGTGGACGGCCTCGTCGGTGAGCGCCAGCTCACGGCAGGGGAAGATCTCGATGCTGTCCTCGTTGCCGATGGTCTGCCCCGTTGAACTCACCATGCGGCGGATGCGATCGATCTCGTCGCCGAAAAACTCGATGCGCACGGGCGCTTTTTCCTGCGCGGGGAACACCTCGACGGTGTCGCCGTGCACGCGGAACAGGCCAGGCGCGTCGGCGGCGCCGGCATTGGTGTAACCCATGCCCACCAGGCGCTGCGACACCTCGTCAAAAGGAATCTCCTCGCCCACCGCGAAGGTCGTGGACTCCCAATAGCGACTCTCGACCGGCGGCACGCAGCGCAGCAGCGCACGGGCCGAGGCAACCATGATGCAGTTGTCCCCGCGCACGATGCGCCCCAGGGCCTCGCAGCGCTGCGCCACCACAGCGTCGTCGGGCGCCTGCTCGCGCCAAGGGTAGTCCTTGCGCTCGGGAAAACGGCACACATGTGCCAGGCCCACATAGGCGGCAAGGCTTCGCGCGGCGCGATCGGCCGCATCCTCGCCACTCACAATGTAGACCGTCGGGCGCGGGCGGCGCGCAAACTGGGCGGCCGCCATAAGCGTGCGGCCCGACTGCGACACAGCCAGCGTCACGTCCTCGCCGGCATCGAGTCCGGCCTCGACGGTCTGCAGTGCCTCGGCAGTGTAGAGCTGCGCGGCTATACGGTGAATGAGCATGCTGTTCCTCCGGCATCGCAACGCCAAAAGCCCGCCGAGGCAAGCTCGGCGGGTCGTTCGTCAAATTCGTTGCCTGTCATGGTAGCGCATGGAGAGGACTCCAGCTCAAGCGTACGCCCAGCCCCGCAAAAAACGCCAGACGAAGATGCGTTCCGCCCTACCCCGCTACGCGCACGCTGGGGCACAAATCTGCCAGCGGACACTCGTCACACTTGGGTTTGCGGGCGTCGCAGATCTCGCGACCGAAGGTGATCCACTGATGGTTGACCGACTCCCAATACTCGTGCGGCAAAATCTTGAGCAGATCCTGCTCGGTCTTGAGCGGCTCCTTGGCATGTGTCTTGGGACTCAACATCAGGCGATGCGCAATGCGGTTGACGTGCGTGTCCACCGCAATGCCCTCCACGATGCCATACCCCACGTTGAGCACGATGTTCGCCGTCTTGCGTCCCACGCCCGGCAGCTTCACGAGTTCCTTCATGTCGGCCGGCACCTCGCCGCCATAGTCGGCGACGATCATCTGCGCGGCCTCCACGGCGTGCTTGGCCTTGCTCTTATAAAAGCCGAGTGACTTGATGGTGTCTGCCACGTCAGCCACACTCGCCCCGGCCATGGCCTCGGGCGTGGGCCACTGGGCAAACAGCTTCGGCGTCACCTTGTTGACCTGCGCGTCGGTCGTTTGCGCCGAGAGCAACACCGCGATCAGCAGGCGGAAGGGATTCTCGTGGTCCAAAAAGCACTCGACCGGGCCATAGCGACGGTTGAGGCGCTCACACACCTCGATGGCGCGCTCGCGTTTGGCGGCATTGGTCTCGCGTGGCATAACGACTCCTCGGCTCAACGGCACAATAAACTTATGGGCACAATTGTCCCACGTCCGAGACGCTTACGTCTCCAAGAATGCGCCGGTCTGACGGCTCCACAGGCTCGCGTACTCGCCACCCGCCTCGACGAGCTGCGTATGCGTGCCGTCCTCGACAATCTCGCCATCGGCCAGCACCACAATGCGGTCGAGCGCCGCCACGGTGGACAGGCGGTGCGCCACCACAATGGAGGTGCGGCCGCGCATCAGATTCTCGAGCGCCTCCTGCACCAACGCCTCGGACTCGCTGTCCAAGGCAGACGTCGCCTCGTCGAGCACCAGAATCGGCGCGTCGGTTAGGATGGCGCGGGCGATAGCCACGCGCTGACGCTGACCGCCTGAGAGCTTGACGCCGCGCTCGCCCACCATAGTGTCAAAGCCACGGGGCAAGCGGTCGATAAACTCGGTCGCATTAGCCAAGCGAGCCGCCTCGCGAATCTGCTCATCAGTGGCGTTGGGACGACCGTAGGCAATGTTTTCGCGAATGGAGCGGTGGAACAGCAGCGCCTCCTGCGGCACGTAGGCAACCTGACGGCGCAGGCTCTGCTGCGTGCAGCGCGAGACGTCCTGGCCGTCCACGAGCACGCGGCCGCCCTGTACATCGTCCAGGCGCAACAACAACTTGGTGAGCGTCGTCTTGCCCGAGCCCGATTTGCCCACCAGGCCCACGCGCTGGCCCGCCGCCACATGAAGTGTCAGGTCATCGAACACGCTCTCGCCCGCCGCAGCGTCACGGTACGCAAAGCTCAGCTGCTCAAAATCAATCGCGCCCTCGGTCACTTTGAGCTCGGGGGCGTCCGGGTCATCTGCCACCAAACGTGGCTCGTCCAGCACGCGCGTCATCTCGTCCGCATCGCCGAGCGCGCGTTTGATGCGCTGCATCTTGGTGCTTACGTAGTTCAGGCGCATGGCGAGGTTATAGGTGTAGGTAAAGATCATGACGAGCGAGCCGGCCGAGATGCCAAACCACGCGTTGCCGCCCGCCACGAATACGCTCACCACGGCCATGGTGATGACGATAAGACCCGAGGTCGTAAAGTTGCGCTGCATCATGGCGTGCATCGAGACCGTCTCGGCATCGCGCGCGGCACGATCAGCGGCGTCGAACAGATCGCGTTCAAAGTCCTCGCGCCCACAGGTCTTGACGGCCAAGATGTTCGTGACCGCGTCGGAGAGCACGCCCGAGAGCTTGTTCTGCGCAGCGGACGTCGCGGCCGAAAGCGGCATGATGCGCTTGTACATAAGCCAGACAAACGCAATGTAGACGACCATGATGCACACCAGGATCACGGTAAACGTCGGTACCACCGGGGCGAGTGCGGCCACGGTGCAGACGACCGAGGTGATGGTGGGGATGAGCGAATACACCGTCACGCCCACCAGCCCCGTATAGCCGCTCATAAAACGACTCGTCTGGCTCACGAGTGATCCGCCAAAGCGGCTGGTATGGAATGTCATGGATTGGTTGGAGAGCGTGTCGAAGCATAGACGCGCCAGGTGATAGTTGCCTGCGATCTCGAGCTTGTAGACGGTGTAGTCCTGTAGCTTGGAGAGGATCTGACCCACCAGATTAACGAGTACGAGCGCCAGGATATAGGGGCCGAAGACCTCAAACACCTGGTCACCCGCCACGGGACCGGCTTGAACGCGGTCGACAATGAGGGCCATCACATAGGTATTGGCAAACGTCAGCAAAAAGATGTAGCCCGCCGACGAGAACACCGAGAGAAAGACAATCAGCGGCTGCGTGCGCGTGACACCCCAAAACCGCTGCAGCGTGCGGCGCACGGTGGAGCGGTGGAGCGGGCTGGTGCTTCTCTGAGACATGGGCTTCCTTTCGCGTCTGATAGGGCGAAACGCCATTGTTGCACATTGGAGCACACTCCAGACAAGTGCGATACGAAAAGCGGTGGGGCGCCCGCGTTTGCGCCGGCGCCCCACCGTCTTGTTGCAATTAGCCTTCGTCTTCTTGGTCTGTGAGAAGGTCCGCGGACGTGAGTCCCAAGATCTCATCGGCTTGGTCGACGTCTTCCAGTGCGTCGATGTCCTTGAGCTTGCGCTCCATGACGTTGGTGCGCGTGGTGATGATGCCCTCGACCGTTTTGCCCGCGGTCTCGATCTGCTGCTGGGCGCGGCGCAGCGCCTTTTGATAGCGCGGCAGCTCGGCCTTGACAGCGGAGAGCACGCGCAGCACGTCATCGGTGCGTTTTTGCAGCTTAAACGTTTGGTAACTCATCTGCAGGCTGTTGAGGATGGCCGCCATGGTGCTGGGACCGGCAACGTTGACGTGATAGTCGCGGCCCAGGGTTTCGATGAGCCCGGGTCGGCTGACGACCTCGGCGTACAGGCCCTCAAATGGCACGAACATGATGCCAAAGTTGGTCGTTGCCGGCACACTCAGGTACTTTTCGCAGATGTCCTTGGCCTCGCGCTTCACCATCATATCGAGCGTCTTGCGTGCCGCGGCAACGGCCTCCGCATCGCCCGACTCCTGGGCGTCGAGCAGATGCTCGTACGCGTCGCCCGGAAACTTGGAGTCAATCGGCAGCAGCACGGGGTCGCCCTCGTCCACCGGCAGCTTGACGGCAAACTCAACGCGCTCCGAGGCGCCGGGCTTGGTGGCGACGTTTTCCAGATACTGGTCGGGTGTAAGAATGTCCGCCAGAATTGCACCCAGCTGCACCTCGCCCAAAATACCACGCGCCTTCACGTTGCCCAGCACGCGCTTAAGGTCGCCCACGCCGGTGGCGATGGACTGCATGTCGCCCAGGCCCTTGTACACGGCCTCGAGCTGGTCGCTCACCTGCTTAAACGATGCCGACAGGCGATCGTTGAGCGTGCGGGAGAGTTTCTCGTCCACCGTCGCGCGCATCTGATCGAGTTGCACGTTGTTGTCTTTGCGGATAGCACCCAGCTGGGCATCGACCGTCTCGCGCACCTTGTCCAGGCGGTGCTCGATACCCTCGCGGTTGGCACCGAGCTGTTGGGCCGTCTCGCGGCGAAGGTCATCCATCCGGTCACCAGCTTGCGAAAACTCACGTGCGATGGTCAGGTAACGTTGCTGCTCCACGGCCGCATCTGTCGTCTGCTGCTGCGCGATGGCGTTGGCCGTGCGGCGAGTTTCGGCCAGCGCGACGTTCAGGGCATCGAGCGCGTTGTTGGCCTGCTCGAGTGCTGCCAGCGTTTCCGCGCTACTGTCGCCACGCTCCCGCAACTCGGCACGCAGGCTCTTGAGCTGGAGGGCGCAAGCCACAGCAACCCCCACCGCCACCAAGGCGATCACAACAAGCACGATATCAATAGCAGACATAGACTCCGCCCAACAAACTCAATCGGTCATCAATCAAAACCGCGATCAATCTTACCCCGCCACACGCACCGGGCGCCCGGCGCCTTCTTGGGTGCTTCTCTCTTCCGCATATTCCATAATACGGCGCGCTGTCTTCCTGCTCACCTTTGAGTCATCACCGGCTAAGTATGCGTAAACGTTTCCCTTATTCAGGTGCAGAGCACGGCAGAGGCCATAGCGCGTTTCACCCGATTCCTCTAATGCTTCCAGCGTTTTCTTTCTCATCAGGGCGTTCACCCTTCTGTCGACCGCCGGCTTTTCCTTCACCGCTCTATACGCACGCCAAACGTTGGCATAACGATTAGGAAGTTTGTCCTCGGCGCATAGAGATGCCAGGCTACCCGTTTGGGCGTACAAGGACAAAACGCCTCGGTAACCCTCTTCCATCCACAAACCCTCGGATAAGCCCAGAACGTATTCGGCTTTACCCTGTGCCAAAGCGAGCAAAAACAGGGGCTCCGCCACGCGCGGCGCAACCGTCGTCGCTTGCTTAACCAGTTTTCTAAAACTGAGCGACTGCTGTCCGGATAGCTCTCGGCAATAGCCTTTTAAGAATCCCTCAAAGGTCAGATTCAACCGAGCACCTCCTTTTTGTATTGGCTGTATGCGCAGACCATCTCTTGATAACTCCGCTCCGAAGGCGACGACGCCAGCGCCTCGCCCTCGTCGAATATAAGCCGTTCGAGCAGTCCCCAATCAAGTCGGTCGACGAATGCCTGGCTATGAAGATCGATGATGTCGTTCGGACGACAGGCATAGAGCTTCATTACCGCCAGGTCCTCCAAGGATGGCGTAAAGTACCTGATAAAGCGCGCCCCAATATCCAAGGGAATCAAACGATCTTCGTAATTGAACGGCATCTGATTACAATATGCCACCGCCATACCATTCACCTCGGGGTATCGAGCTATGATCTCGCGGAGGCACCTATCTGCCTCAAACACATCAATGTCATGTGTAACCGAACGATTCGTCACATCGTTTAGCATGAAGGCGCTTCCTCCCACCAATACAACGTTCGGCCTGTCGTCTCTTGGACCTATTTCCAGCTCCGCCTCTTCGTCAATGCCCAAAAGAGTCTGCTCTAAATCCTGCTTATACATAGCAAATCCTATTATTATTTATCTTCAATAATACTATTCAGTCGCACGACAGGACCCACAGGATGCAAGAATTCTGCTCGTGGCGATAATTCGTACACCCTGGAAGTCCTAATGTGACAAACGCTAACTCTCCCAGCCGGCGCGGATGGTTGTTGCGACATCGCCTAGGCGCTGGCCCAGGGCCGCTAGATGCTGGAGCACCTCATTGGGCGAGGCACCGTTGAGAATGCACGTGAGGGCATATGAGGCCAAGAAGATTGCCGCAAGTCCTAGCGGAATGAGCACGATCATCGCCAATGTGCGCAGGCGCTGGCCCACGCGGCGACGACGCGCACGACGCTTGTCGAACGCGAGCTCCTGCGCATATGAATCTTGCTGTACGGAATAGGCCTCTGGTGCCGATTCGCACCCGGGCACGGCTGCAGGTACAGCAGCGGGCACGACGTTTTGCACGGGCGCCTGGTTGGCAACCCCTTGCATTTGCATCTCTATAAGCCGCCGCTGCTGCCGCAGCATGCGCTCGGCTTGTTGCTGTGGGGTCTCAAGAAACAGGTCCATGTTGGCCTCCAAAATCGGAGCGTTCGACGCTTACGACCAGCATCCCGCACCGCCATGACCGCGACAACGCAATCGCCGGCAATAGCCACAAAGTTTCTTTTGCTCAAAAGCTGTCGAAAAGCTCAACAACTCCCCTACCAGCACTTTCTCTGAGCTTTTTTCGCCAGCAATCTTTTGGCCTTCCGTCAACCCGCCAACTAACCAAAACCTAACCAAAAGCTTGACGGAAATTGTGTAGACAGGGACCCCACACAAAACGTGCCGCTCCAAAAAGGGGCGGCACACAAACCAATCTATGAGGCAAAACTCGCTGGCAAGCCCGCGCCGTCAGACCCGCGGCGTATGCCTTTGCCTCGCGCGACTCTGCGAAGCCGTGAGCGAGAGGGAAAGGGATGCGCCGCGGGTCTGACGCCCGGAGCGGTAAGGCCGGCAGTTGCCCTGCGCTCCGTGGTCGGTGAGGACAGACTACATGCCCGCAAGGCCTCGGGCGGCGGTGGCGCATATAAACGCCAAGGCTAGAATCACGAGCGAGCCCGCGATGTCTGCCAGCACGCCCATTGCACGACGCTCAAACAACCAGCTCTCAAAGTGCGGGGCAACGTTGCGCCAGACACGCCACAGCAAGATGCCCATGCCGATGACGCCCGGGATATTGAGCAGTAGGATCTCGGAGCACAAAAGACCGATCAGGTTGCCGGCGGCAAAACCAGCGTCGCCCTCGCAGTAATTGCGATAACTCATGTACAACATGTACGCCA
>CAJMJM010000030.1 GCA_905213725.1 Collinsella aerofaciens | reverse complement strand
GGGTCGAGAGCGTCTGAAGAGTACGCCAGCGGGTCGATAGCCGGATACAGGCCGAGCTCGGCGATGGAACGCGAAAGAACGGTCGTTGCATCCAGGTGGGTGAACGTCGTTGCCGGAGCCGGGTCGGTCAGGTCGTCTGCGGGGACGTAAACAGCCTGGACGGAGGTGATGGAACCGGTCTTGGTAGAGGTAATGCGCTCCTGGAGGTCGCCCATCTCGGTTGCCAGCGTGGGCTGGTAACCAACGGCGGACGGCATACGGCCCAGCAGTGCGGAAACCTCGGAACCTGCCTGGGAGAAGCGGAAGATGTTGTCGATGAACAGCAGAACGTCCTGGCCGCGATCGCGGAAGTACTCAGCGGTGGTAAGGCCGGCCAGACCGATGCGCAGCCGCGCTCCGGGCGGCTCGTTCATCTGACCATAGACCAAGCAGGTCTTGTCGATAACGCCAGACTCGCTCATCTCGAGGAACAGGTCGGTGCCCTCGCGGGTACGCTCGCCGACGCCGGTGAACACCGAGGTGCCGCCGTGCTCCTGGGCGAGGTTGTTGATGAGCTCCTGAATCAGAACGGTCTTGCCGACGCCGGCGCCGCCGAACAGGCCTGTCTTGCCGCCACGGATGTAGGGCTCGAGCAGGTCGACGGCCTTGATGCCGGTCTCGAAGATCTCGGTCTTGGTGGTGAGCTCGTCGAAACGGGGCGCTGCATGGTGGATGGGGTAGAACTCCTCCACCTCGGGCATGGGCTTGCCGTCGACGGGCTTGCCCATGACATTCCAAATGCGGCCGAGCGTCTTGGGGCCGACCGGCATCTTCATGGGCTCACCGGTATCGGTGGCGATGAGGCCGCGCTGCAGGCCGTCGGTCGAGGACATGGCGACCGTGCGGACGACGCCGCCCGGAAGCTGGCTCTCGACCTCGTGGATCGTGCTCAGATGACCGATCGGGGTCTCGGCCTCGACCGTGAGCGCGTTGTAGATCGGGGGCACCGCGCCGTCAAACTTGACGTCGACGACAGGGCCGATGATACGAACGATGCGACCATCACCGGCAGTCGTCTTCTTGGTGGCTTCCTCGACCGCAAGCTTTACGGTGTTATTAGCCATTACTGTTCCTCCAATGCTGAGGCTCCGCCGACGATCTCGTTAATCTCGGTCGTGATCGAAGCCTGACGCACGCGACTATACGTGCGGGTAAGGGTCGAGATGATCGCGGTGGCGTTTTCCGTCGCGGAGTGCATGGCCTTGCGGCGTGCACCCTGCTCGGCAGCCGCCGAATCGATCAGGGCCTGGTAGATGACCGTCAGGATATACGACGGTACAAGCTTGCCGAGAACATGCTCGGGAGAGGGCACGAACTCGAACGTGGACGAGATGCGCTTAGGGGCGTCGGTCTCGTTCTTACGCGGACCGTGGGCCATAGCGATCATCTCGGGATCGAGCGGCAGCAAGTGCTCGACGCGAAGCTCCTGATCCACGCGGTTCTTGGCGTGGTGGTAGACAAGCTCGACACGGTCAAGCTCACCGGCACGATACGCATCGCAGATATGAGAGGAAATCATGCGAGCCTGATTGAAATCGGGCTCGGAGGAATTGCCCTCAAAGTGCATGATGACGTTCGCGCGGTCGCGGAAATACGTGGCCGGCTTGCGTCCGCACGCAATGATCTCGCACTCGATGCTATTGTTCGCCCAAGAAGCGGCGAGCTTTTCGGCCGTGCGCTCCACCGTCGTATTGAAACCGCCGGCAAGGCCGCGGTCCGAAGCAATGACGACAATCAGGCCGCGCTTTACCGTCTCATGCCTCTGCAGCATGGGGTCGGTACCCGAGCAGGAGGCGTCGCCGGCAACCGTCAACATGACGTCGGTCAGCGCCTCCTTATAGGGCTCGGCCTGCTTGGAGCGATCGAGGGCACGACGAATCTTGGCCGTAGAGACCATTTCCATCGTGCGCGTGATCTGCTTGGTCGTGGTAACCGAGGAGATTCGCTTCTTAATGTCGCGAAGGTTGGCCATAGGGCTTAGTTCTCCTCTGATCCAGTCGTATCGGCATGGTGCTTTGCCATGAACTGCTGCTTAAAGTCGCCGATGACGCGCAGGAGCTCAGCCTTGGTGTCATCGTCGATCTTCTTGGCGCGAACCTTGTCGAGCAACGAGCCAAAACCGTTGTCCATGTACTCGATGAGCTCGGCACGGAAGGGAAGCACGTCGGCGATCTCGAGATCGTCGAGGAAGCCCTCGTTGCCGGCAAACAGCGTAACGATCTGCTCGGAAACCTCAAACGGCTTGTAGCGCGGCTGCTTAAGGAGCTCGGTCATGCGAGCGCCGTGGGTAAGCTGCTTCTGCGTAGCCTCGTCAAGGTCGGAGCCGAACTGCGTAAAGCCGGCGAGCTCCTGATATGAAGCGAGGTCCAGGCGAAGGTTGCCGGCAACCTGCTTCATGGCCTTGGTCTGAGCGTCACCACCGACGCGGGACACGGAGATACCCACGTCGACTGCCGGGCGCTGGCCCTGGAAGAAGAGCTCGGACTGCAGGTAAATCTGACCATCGGTAATGGAAATGACGTTGGTCGGAATGTAGGCCGAAACGTCGCCATCCTGGGTCTCGATAATCGGCAGGGCCGTCATGGAGCCGTAACCGTTCTTCTTGGACATCTTGACGGCACGCTCGAGCAGACGAGAGTGCAGGTAGAAGATGTCGCCAGGATAGGCCTCGCGTCCGGGCGGACGATGCAGCGTCAGCGACATTTGACGGTAAGCCACGGCCTGCTTGGACAGGTCATCGTAGATGACAAGCACGTGACCGCCGGGGTTGGTCTCGCTGGCGGGCTTACCGTCCTCGCCGTTGTACATGAAGAACTCGCCGATAGCGGCACCGGCCATAGGCGCGATGTACTGCATAGGGGCAGAATCAGCAGCGGTTGCCGAAACGATGATGGTGTAGTCGAGCGCACCGTGCTGAGCGAGGGTCTCGCGGATGTTAGCAACCGTGGAGGCCTTCTGGCCGATGGCGACATAGATGCAGACCATGCCCTTGCCGCGCTGATTGAGGATAGCGTCGATGGCAATGGCGGTCTTACCGGTCTTACGGTCGCCGATGATAAGCTCGCGCTGGCCGCGGCCGATAGGCACCATGGAGTCGATAGCCAATAGGCCGGTCTGGACCGGCTCGCACACCGGGGTACGGTCGATGACGCCGGGGGCCTTAAACTCGATAGGACGACGGTGCGTGGCGACAATGTCACCCAAACCGTCGATGGGCTGGCCGAGCGGATTGACGACGCGGCCGAGCATTGCACGGCTCACGGGAATATCCATAATGCGGCCAGTGGTGCGGCACTCGTCGCCTTCCTTGATGGAGTCGACGGCACCAAACAGAACGGCGCCGACCTCGTCACGGTCAAGGTTCTGGGCGAGGCCGAATACGGTCTCACCGGTATCGGAGCTCTTGAACTCCAGAAGCTCGCCTGCCATGGCACTCTTGAGGCCGGAGACGCGCGCGATGCCGTCGCCTACCTCGTCGACCGTTGAAACCTCATGCGTATCGACCGTCGCGGAGAGGCTCGTGAGCTGCTCCTGCAGTTTCTTGGCGATATCCTGGGCATTGAGGGTTTCGGACATTAGGCTTCACCTCCGTACGAATTAGCAGAGTTTGCGAGGGTCTCCTGCGCGATGCGCAGCTGCGTCTTGACGGAGATGTCACGACGCTCGCCGCGGGCCTCGAGCACCAGGCCGCCCACGATAGACGGGTCGACCTGCTCGATAAGGAATACCTTGCGGCCGAAGTCCTGCTCGCATTTCTTAGTGATGGTTTGACGCAGCTCGTCGTCGAGCGGGATCGCCGTGGTGACGGTCACGCCCACTACATCCTCGTCTTCCTCGGCAACATACTTAAAGGCAGCTGCCACCTTGGGAAGAAGGTCGAGCTGGTCGCGCTTGGACATGGTGTCGAGCACGGCGATGATCTCGGGGCTGGCAGAAGCCAAGCGCTCGACCATCTCGAGGTCCTCGAACACATGGTTCTCGGCCTTGGCGGCTTCCAAAAGGGAACGCGCGTAGGTCTCGAGCACCTTGTCCTGATAGCGGCTAGTCGGCATTCAGGCTACCTGCTTCCTGGATGTAGCGCTCGATGAGCTTCTTCTGCTCGGCATCGTCCTCGAGTGCCTCGCCCACGATCTTGGTGGCGACGGCAACGGACAGGTCGGCGATGGAGCTCGCGGCACCGGCGTAGATGGACTTGCGCTCGTCCTCGACGGTCGTATGGGCCTTGGCGATGATCTCCTCGGCCTCCTTGTGAGCAGCCTCGATGATACGGGCGCGCTCGGACTCGGCGTCCTTACGGGCCTCGAGAACGATGTCGGCAGCCTGACGACGGGCGTCGGTGACGATCGAGTCGGACTCAGCGCGCTTGGCGATAGCCTCCTGCTTGGTCTTCTCGGCCTCGTCGAGGCTCTCCTCGATCTTCTTGCCGCGCTCCTCCATGGTTTTCATGATGCCCGGCAGGGCGACCTTGGCCAGCACGATCCAGATAATCAGGAAGGCGATAAGCGCCGGGATGAACTCCGCCATCTTAGGGATGAGGATGTCCGCACCGGCAGCGCCGTCCTCGGCGAACGCGGAAACCGGCATGAGCAGCGCGGCCGCGGACGCGGAGAGTGCGATCGCGCTCTTCTGGGATGAAAGATTCATACTTGACGCTCCGTGCTATTTAACGATCAGCGCGACAACGAAGCCGATCAGAGCCAGAGCCTCGCCGAAAGCGGAGCCCATGATGAAGACGGTGAACACGCGGCCCTGGACCTCAGGCTGACGGGCCATAGCACCCGTAGCACCCAGAGCAGACAGGCCGATAGCAAGACCAGCGCCGATAACACCGAGACCGTAACCGATAACTCCCACGATTCCTCCTTTGTCGTGCGTGTCTTATTTCACGCAGGATAACCTTTTTATAACTGCCGGGCTCCATGGGTACGGGCACCGGCGGTTTAACGAATTGCCTTACCTTTAAGGCACGAACGGAAGACTACTCCTCCTCCGCGACCTCCTCTGCCTCGGAGACATACACGGCGGTAAGGACCGTGAAGACGTAAGCCTGGATGGCGCCGACCACAAGCTCGATCGCATAGATCAGGATGAGGATGGCAAGCCAGGCCAGCGAAGGCAGGGCGCCGACGGCGTGGGCCGCGGAAACCTGCTGAAGCAGCGGCTGCATGAACATGCTCGCCATGATGGCGAACGAGCCCATGACCACGTGTCCTGCGAACATGTTGCAGAACAGACGGACGGCAAGCGTGATGAGGCGCAGGAAGGTCGAGAAAAGCTCGACGACCCACACGAGCACGTTCATCGGGAAGCTCACGCCCTGCGGGGCGAGGCTCTTGATGTAGCCGATCACGCCGTGAGCCTTGCATCCGTAGTAGATGAAGTACACGAAGGCGAAAATGGCGAGTGCGGCGGTGGAGCCGATTGCGCCGGTGCCGGGCTTCATTCCCGGGATCAGGCCGATCATGTTATTGATCAGGATGAACAGGAAAAGCGAGCACAGGAACGGGAAGTGCTTCTTCCAGTTCTCACCCACGACACCCTTGCCGATATCGTTCTCGACGTACTCGATGATGTACTCGAAACCGTTGACGAAGAAGCCCTTGGGAACCAGGGTCTGCTTCTTCTTGAACACGGCCAGGACGATCAGGAGCACGATCGTGGAGACGATCAGCCAAAACGAGTACTGCGTGATGCCGCAGCTCAGATCGCCCACGACAGGGGTGGAGCTGAACTCGCTGACCAGATGATTAATCTCATCAGGCAGCTTTTCAAAAATTTCCACGACTTACCTTTCGACCTCATGAGGATCTCGCAGCGCCTTGGCGACGCGAACCGCGCAGGCGGCCATAAAGGCCACGAAGCCGATCGCCTCGCCCAGGAGGAACATGCGAAATGCCTCTCCGAACAACACAAACACAACCAAGGTAAAGACAAGCAACGCGATTGCCGAGACCGCGAGACTCACCATACCCTTGAGCATGTCCGCATTCTGCTTATCGTCAAGAACCGGCTTGAGCGTAAAGACAAAGGGAAGGAAGGCAATCGCGCCCGCGATGGCACCTGCAACGATAGCGAGCAGATCGGCTATCTGAAACACTGGCGTCCTCACTTTCCTTTTTTATCGCCTCACAGGACAGTTCCCGCCAAACATTGGTGACTATTGTACGAGCCAATCGCTAAAGTACAACCGAAAAAGCATCGGTTAATACGCACCTGTTCGTTTTCTTAAGACCTTCTTTATGCCGCAGGTACGGTAATACGTTTTTCTCGAACCCTGCAGGGCAAAACGTCCGTTAACAGGAGTGCGAGCGGTCGCCATTTGTTCGACCGCGCGCACCGTTTCTTCGTATTTGCAGCCGCGGCCGTCTTAGCCCAGCGACTAGAGCGTGCCGAAGATGCGGTCGCCGGCGTCGCCGAGGCCGGGAACGATGTAGGCGGCCTCGTTGAGATGGTCGTCGATGGCGCACGTATAAATATGTACGTCGGGGTCCTTTTCGGTCAGTGACTTGAGGCCCTCGGGCGCGGCGACGATGCACAGCATGCGGATATCCTTGACACCGCGCTCGCGCAGGTAGCTGATGGCCATCTCGGCCGAGCCGCCCGTGGCGAGCATAGGGTCGACGACCAGACAGACACGCTGGTCGATATCCTTGGGCATCTTGCAGTAATACTCGTGAGGTTCATGGGTAACCTCGTCGCGCTCCATGCCGATGTGGCCCACGCGAGCGGAGGGCACCAGGTCGAGGATACCGTCGACCATGCCAAGGCCCGCACGCAGGATGGGCACGATGGCGAGTTTCTTGCCGGCAAGCTGTTTGAACGTGGCAGTAGTGATGGGGGTCTCGACCTCGACGTCTTCCATAGGCAGGTCGCGCATGGCCTCGTAGCCGTCAAAAAGCGCGAGTTCGCGCACGAGCTGACGGAACTGGTTGGTGCCGGTGTTTTTGTCGCGCAGGATCGACAGCTTGTGCTGGACGAGCGGATGATCGACAAGCGTCACACGGGACGCATCGTAGGTGACGGTCATGGGTTGATTGCCCCTTTCGTTGCAGCCGCAAAACGGCCTTGCTGACAAGGCGCGCAGCAATGTTGCCGCCGCACGCCATGCATAAGTTTAGCGGTTTGTTGTATCGAGCAGCCCATCGCAGCCCTACTGTGCGGTACTGAGCGAGCGCTTGACTGCATCACGCCAGCCCGCAAGGTTTTGCTCGCGACGCTCGGCGGACATATGGGGAAGGAAGGTCCTAACGATCTGGGCATTTTGCTCCAGCTCTTCAAGGTCTTCCCAATAGCCGACGGCAAGACCCGCCAAGTACGCGGCACCGATTGCCGTGGTCTCCACCGTCTCGCATTGCAGCACGGGGATATCCAGCAGGTCGGCCTGGAATTGCATGATGAACTCGTTGCGCGAGGCACCGCCATCGACAGACAGGCGCTCAATCGAAAGCCCCACGTCCTGCTCCATGGCGCGCAGCACGTCGTAGCTCTGATATGCCATGGATTCGCAGGCGGCACGTACGATGGTCGCACGGCTCGAGGCGCCGGTCAGACCGCACACGATACCGCGGGCATGCGGGTCCCACCAGGGAGCACCCAAACCTGCAAAGGCGGGAACGAAGTAGCAGCCCTCGTTGTCGCTAATCGAAGCGGCGAGTTGTGCCGACTCGCTCACACTCGAGATGATGCCCATGTTGTTGCGAAGCCAGTTCATCGTTGAACCGGCGGCAAAAATAGAGCCCTCGAGCGCATAGCTGACTTTGCCGTCCGCAGCGATACCGATGGTGGAGACCAGGCCATTCTTGGATTCGACGATCTCGTCACCGGTGTTCATGAGCATAAAGCAGCCCGTGCCATAGGTGTTTTTGGTCTGGCCGGGATAGAAGCAGCAGTGGCCGAACAGCGATGCCTGCTGGTCGCCCGCCACGCCCATGATGGGCGGCATGTTGGTCATGATGTCGCTCGCGACGCGGCCGTAGTCGCCCGAGCTCCAGCGAACCTCGGGCATCATGGAACGTGGAACGTCAAAGAGCGCCAGCAGGTCGTCGTCCCAATCGAGCGTATGGATATTAAAGAGTGCCGTGCGGCTGGCATTGGTGTAGTCGGTGGCAAAGACCTGGCCGCCGGTGAGGTTGTAGATGAGCCAGGTATCGATGGTGCCAAACATGAGGTCGCCCGCTGCCGCGCTCTCGCGCGCGCCGTCGACGTTGTCGAGAATCCACTGCACCTTGGAGGCCGAGAAATACGGGTCGAGCGTAAGGCCGGTGCGGGAACGCACCAGCTCCTCGCGGCCCTGCTCGGCCAGTTTATCGATTGTCGAGGCGGTGCGGCGACACTGCCACACGATGGCGTTGTAGATAGGCTGGCCACTCACGCGGTCCCACACCACCGTGGTCTCGCGCTGGTTGGAGATACCGATGGCGGCGATGCGATCGGAATGGATGCCGCTCTTAAACTGGACCTCCATCATCACGCCGATCTGGCTGGCAAGCACCTCCGTGGGATCCTGCTCCACCCAGCCGGGGCGCGGGAAGCTGGTTTTGACGCTACGACGTGCCTGGGCGACAATGCAGCCGTACTCGTCGACGATGGTCGCGAGCACCGAGGTGGTGCCGCAGTCGAGCGCCATGATGTAGGAACCGCCAAAGTTAAACGAGGCATCTTCCATGCCCAGGCTGCCCAGATTCAACGACATCGCTTACACCTTTCTATTGCATCGGGTCGGACAGGACCCGCTCGATCTCTGATGCGGGAAGTGCGCCTTGGCGCAGGATCTGAAGCTCGCCATGCTTAAACGTCACGATGGTCGAAGCGTCGCGGCACGGGGTCTCGCCCGCGTCGACGGCCAGATCAACCCCCTCCAGAATACGGTCCTCAACGTCGGCAAAGCTTGCCGGCGCGGGCGCGCCGTGCGTATTGGCGCTGGTGCAGGCAAGAGGGCTGCCGCAGGCGCGGATGAGCGCTTGCACCACGGGCGAGGCCGAAGCGCGAAGTGCCACCGTGTCGTCGGCGGCGCGCATAAAGGTCGGCACGCAGGGGGCCGCCTTGACCACGATAGTCAGGGCACCCGGCCAGCATCGTCGGGCGAGCACGCGGGCCTCATGAGGGATATCCACGCCATAGCGATCGAGTGCCTCGGCATCATCAACCAGCCAGGCAACCGTTTGCGTGAGCTCGCGCTGCTTGAGGGTAAAGATACGACGATAGCCGGTACCGAGTGCGGGGACCGCGGCGCCGTTGACGGTGACCTGCGGATCGCGCGGCCACGGCAGAGGTTCACTTGTATCTTGTGGAACGGCATCCGAGAAGGCGTTGACTGCCACGGCGACACCGTAGACCGTCTCGGTTGGAATAAGCGCCAGGCCACCGCGACCGAGTAGCTCGGCCGTACGCTCGACGGCGAGCCGATGCGGCTCACGCGCTCCCTCGAATACCCGATAGACCGTCTGCATGTGTATGCCAGCCCCTTACGCTCTGGTGAAAGTTTGTTTACTGTGGGGCATTCTCGCACGAAACGTTCAACCTATTTGCCCAGAGCGCATGTTGGTTTGGTGAGCGGCTCTAGTAGTCGGTGAAAGTGAGGGGGTTATTGGACTGCGACGAACTTCTTTGGCCTGCCGGCGTGGCGTTCTTGGGCGGCGTAGCGCTCGATGCTGTCTATCGTTATCATCCGACGGCCGTCGACAAGTTCAACATCGAGCTTTCCGGCTTTGACCAGCGCGGTAATCCGCGGAGCGGAGACTTTGAGGTCCAGCGCTGCGTCTTTAAATGTTCGGCACGCCGCTTCCCGAGCGTCCTCGTGGTCGATTTCGACTGAAAGGGCCACGACCTCGGCCGAGCGTTCGTACCCTGCCGGAGTCAAACCGTTGTTGAGGTCGTCGGCCAAAAACGCCATCAGTGCCTCGGTGGCATGGGCAATCGCTTCTACGCGCGTATCGCCATCGGCAAAGGCGCCGGGAATCTGCGGGAAACTGGCGCAGTAACCGACGTCATCTTTTATGAGAACGCAGTCAAAGGAAAATCGCTGCCTCATTTTGCCTCCAACTACCATTCAGCTTGGCGACGAATACTTGCCCACGTGCCCTTCTTTGGTCGATCACCACCAGAGCCGTTCACGGTGACAACACGGTCACCAGAAACATACTTAGCATGACTACCGACTTGCGCGACCTTCACGAATCCATCGTGCTTGAGTAGGGCAATGATTTCCCGAAAGGTAGGAGGTTGCATGGGCCGACCTCTTTCAGCCGTCCTAATTATAAACTACTTTATAATTTTTGCTAACCAGTTAATAAATATTACTGGCGCTGTTTGGGCTCGGTGACGATGGCTCGGACGATGCGGGGGCGATCGGTGAGGTCATGGACGATACGCACGTCCGAAAGGCCTGCCTGGCGACAGAGCTCGGCCGCGGCATCGAGGGCACCCTCGTAGAGCTCGCAGGCAAACAGGCCGCCGGCGCGCAGCATGTAAGGCGCCGCATTGAGCAGGCGGCGGAAGATATCGAGGCCGTCGGCGCCGCCCTCGAGCGCCAGGTCGGGCTCAAAATCCTTGACCTCGTGCGGCAGCGAGCGCATGACGCCGGTCGGGATGTAAGGTGGGTTGGAGACAAGCACGTCGAAGGTGCCCCACTCTTCGCGGGGAATAGAACTCACCAGGTTGGTGAGACTAAAGGCGACCTCGTCGGACGTGAGGCCAAGCGCATCGCGGTTTTTGGTGGCCAAATCGATAGCGCGCGGCTCGATATCGGTGGCGGTGCAGGTAATGTGGCCGCGGCGCTCCCAGGCAAGGGAGAGCGAAATGCAGCCCGTGCCGCAGCCGACCTCGAGAACGCGGGCGATGCGGGGCTCGGCTGGGGCAGGCGAAGCGGCATCCTGAGCTGAAGCCGTCTCCTGGTCGGCACCCTCGATGGCGCTGCCGTATTCGTCGAGCTCGGGCTCGGCGGCTTCCGCGGCTTCGGCTTCTGCTGCCTGCGCGGCGGCTTCCTCGGCCTCGCGGTCGGCCAGCTCCTCGGCATAGGCACGGCTGCCCAGCACATCGCCGCCCAGCGCCGCCTCGTCGGCGGCCGTCAGGTTAGCGGCACGGCGCTCGGCGGTCGCGCGTTCGTCTGCCAGCGCGGCCTCGGCCTTGCGTGCCTCCTCAACCTCATCGTTCCAGGGCAGCTCAACGCGCTGACGGGCGGCAGCCTCGGGGCTCAGCACCTCGGCATCCAGATAATTGAGGACTTCCTCGACGAGCATCTCGGTCTCGGGACGCGGAATGAGCACGCCGGGGGCGCACGTGACGTCGATCATGCGAAACTGCGTGCTGCCGGTGATGTACTGCAGCGGTTCACCTTTAGCGCGACGAACAACGGCCGCGTGCATGGTCTCGAGCTGAGCCGCGTTAAGCGTCTCGTCCATGCGCATATATAGGTCAATGCGCGCCAGGCCCGTGGCGGCGCACAGCAGCCACTCGGCAGAAAGACGGGGGTGCTCCTCGCCGCGCTCGGCCAGGTACTCCTTGGTCCACTCGAGACAACGCTTGATGGTCCAAATCTCGTTTGCCATGGGGCCCTCCCCTCTTAAGCGCCGGACGGCGCGCGAATGTCGGAGCAGATTGTACGCGAGGCCAGCGCTTGGCAAGGGACGATTGAAGGCGATTATCGAGAATCAGCCCAGATTTTTGCACCGAGCTCGCTCAAAGTGTTCATTCGCCGACGTCTAGATTTGCATTCGTCAAGCTTTTGGCAAGGTTGCCCCAAAACTAACCAATATCTAACCAAGAACTTGCCAAATCACTTGACGCGCGACGCATCAAAAATCGCCCCGCGACTTCTTGAACGATTTTTCGAGCATTATTTTCAATAGCAGATGAATGCCGCTAATTTCTTTGAGCAGGTAGCCGACTTCATGGCCATCAAAGCCGATTGAATAACATCTCAAAGCAATGTGCCCAACCTAGTCATTTAAGAACGTCCCCAATGACTACCTCTAAGGCGCCGCAGGTTGAGCATACCGCATCCGGAGCAAGGCAGCGCCGCAGGTAGAGGACGGACAGCGAGCGGGTCGCATTTGAGACAAGGTGACGTGAAACGAAAGGGCGCTGACCTTCTGGTCGCGCCCTTGAAGTTGAACGTCAGATTGTCCAAATGCGGCCCGCGCAGCGTCGGCTGGTCCGCCGTTCGGTAGAACGGCGGAACCTACACAGCCTGTGCCAGCTTCTCGGCTCGCTCGGCGGCGGCGAGGGCCTCGATGACGGTGCCGAGCTGGTCGCCCAGAAGCACGCCGTTGTAGGTGGAGTTGAAGCCGATGCGGTGATCGGTCACACGGTCCTGGGGCTGGTTGTAGGTACGGATCTTCTCGGAACGGTTGCCGTGGCCGATCTGGCTCTGACGCTCGGCACCGAGCTCGGCCTGCTGCTTCTCGAGCTCCATCTCGTACAGACGGGCGCGCAGCATCTGCATGCAGACCTCGCGGTTCTGAATCTGGGAGCGCTGCTCCTGCGACTGCACCACGGTGTTGGTGGGCAGGTGGGTAATGCGCACGGCGGAGTAGGTAGTGTTAACGCACTGACCGCCAGGGCCGGAAGCACAGTAGGTGTCGATGCGCAGATCGGACTGGTTAATCTGGACGTCGATCTCCTCGGCCTCGGGAAGCACGGCGACGGTAGCCGTGGAAGTCTGGATACGGCCCTGGGACTCGGTCTTGGGGACACGCTGGACGCGGTGCACGCCGGACTCGTACTTCATGACGGAGTAGACGCGGTCGCCCTCGACCTTGAACTCGATGGACTTAAAGCCGCCAGCCTCGCTGGGGCTGGAATCGAGCACCGTGGTCTTCCAACCACGCGACTCGCAGAAGCGCTGGTACATCTTGTACAGATCGCCGGCAAAGATGGCGGCCTCGTCGCCACCGGCGGCGGAGCGGATCTCGACGATGGTGTTCTTGTCGTCGTTGGGGTCGCTCGGGATGAGCATGTACTTGATGTCTTCCTCGAGCTGTGGGAGCTTTTCCTCGTTCTCGGAGATGTCCATCTGGAGCATCTCCTTCTCGTCCGCATCGCTGGTGTCGCGGAGCATCTCCTTGGCGGCCTCGATGTCATCGAGCGCGCCGATGTACTCGCGCGAGGCGGCGATGAGGTCGGACTGGTGTGCGTACTCCTTGTTGAGACGCGTGAACTCCTTGATGTCGGAGGCGACGGCCGGGTCGGAGAGCTTCTTCTCGAGCTCCTCGTAGGCCTTAATAATCTTTTCGAGCTTGTCGCGCATGGCGGGACTCCTTTATGTGCGTGAAGGTGAAAATCGGCAGAGTTGATGGGGCGCGCGGCGCCACTGCGGGGGTAAGCCCAGCTAGAACATGTCGATCTTCAGATACATGCGCATCCCTTCGCGTATGGGGTACATAGTTGCGGTCTAACCCATACATGATAGCGTGCGCAGGCATACCTGCATATAACCCGCACGGAATGTAACTCCTTCACCTGCGGTTTGCAGCTTTTCCGGGTGTATTTGGCCTAGATTTGCAGCTTTTCCGGGTCCAGATGGCTGCTTCGTGCAGCTTTTCCGGGCTTCTAGAGCGTGTGGAGCAGGGCGATGAGGAAGCGGATGCCTTGGAGGTAGGCGCGACGGGAACAGGACGCCGCTCATGCGCGAGCAGCTCGAGGACGGGCGCTACAGGAAGACCTGGAAGAAGATGATGGAGCCGGAGTACGAGTTCCATCCGGAGCCGGACGTGCAAACGGCGGGCTAACATAGCCTTTCACCGAAAAGGGCGGGTGGCCGCGCCCTGCGACCACCCGCCCTCAATCAAAGCCCTTCTCGGCCGCCGCAGTTACCGGTTCCGGCGCCGCAGAATCACGCCTGCGGCGATCAGCACCACCGCGCCGCCCGCGATGCCACCCAGGGCCATCGGCGACAAGCTGGTATCGCCCATGTTCGGCAGACCCGGCTTCTCCTCCTTCGACACCGGTGGGTTGGTGGGCGGCTCCGTCGGCGGGTTGACCGGCGGGGTGGTCGGCGGCGTGTACGTGTTCTTGAACACCGGCGCCACGTCACCGTCATAGGTTACCGTCGCCACCAGATGGCCCGCACCGTCGTCCGTCACCGTCACCGTTACCCGGTGCTCGGCCGCGTCGTACGTCACGTTCTTCTGACCGTCGTCCACCTCGGAGATGCTGTAGGCGTACGTCCCGGGCTTGTCGTACGAGATCGCCTCGAAGCCCACCGTGCCGTCCGCCGCGTTCTTGGCGGTCTGCAGCACCTTGCCGTCGGCATCCTTCAGCTGGAAGGAGAACTGCCCTTCCTTAAGGTCTTCGCCGCTCAGCACCTTGGAGGCCCCCAGCTTCACCTCAGTCGCGGCCGGCGCGTAGCTGTTGCTGAATGCCACCGCATCCGCAGCCTTGCCGCCCTTGCTGTAGGCAACCTGCGCCTCCAGCGCGTGCGTCTCCGCATTCTCCGTCACCGTCACCGTCGCGGTAAAGACCGTCGTGTCGTAGGTGACGCCGTTCGCCGTCGCCCCTGCCCGCTCGGACACGGTGTAGACGTACGTCCCCACCTTGTCCAGCTGCAGCGGCGCGAAGCCAAACGTGCCGTCGGCGCCGTTCTGCACCGTCTGCACCACGTACCCGTCGGCGTACATCAGGTCGAAGGAGCACACACCCTCGGCCAAGTCGCGGCCGGTCAGAGCCTTCGTTCCGGTAATCGTCGCCGTCGTTGCCGTCGGCGTGTAGATGTTGGTGAAGGTCAGATCCGCGGCCGTCTTGTTCGCCGTCGCGGTCAGCTGGCCGCTGCCGTCGTCGGTCACGCTCACCGTCACATCCAACACCGCATCGCTGTAAGTGATGGTGCCATCTTGGCCCGCAACCTCCTTCACCTGGTACGTATGCGAACCAGTCGCAGTGTACGAGATGGCCTTGAAGGTAAACGCGATACCCGCGTTCGTGGTCCGGTCAATCTCCTGCCCGGTGGCCGCGTCAATCAGCGCGAACGTGAACTCGCCATCGGCGGGCGTCCGCATGGTGGCCGAATCGGTATTCTCAAGCACCTTGATGCCGGAGATCTGGTAGGAGGTCGCGCCCGGCTGGTAGCTGTTCGCAAACGTCATGGTGTTGGGGGTGACGCCGTTCTCGGTGCCCTTGCTCGGCTTCGCCGTGGAGCTCTCTACCGCCAGCTTGCCGTCGTTGTTGTCCTTCACCACGTAGGTCAGGGTGTACGTCTTGCCGGTGTAGGTCACGCCCGGCACGCCCGGCGCGTCCCCCGTCGGCTGCACCTCGCGGACCGTGTAGGTAAAGGTGCCCGCATGGTCGAAGGTCAGCTTGTCGAAGGCAACCTTGCCGTGCGCATCGTTCTTCTGGGTCTGGATCACCGAGCCGTCAGACCCCACCAGCTCGAAGGCGAAGTCTCCCGCCTTTAGCTGATAGCTGCCGTCGTGCACGTCAACGCTCTTGGTGAGGGCGATCGCGCCGGAGTCCGTCGCCTGTGCCTCGTAGGTGTTGGTGAAGCTGGGCTTCGTGACATTCGTGCCGTCGTAGGCGACGCTCGCCTGCAGCGTGCCGGCATTGTCAGCAACCGTCACCACGGCATGGTGCACCGCGGCGTCGTAGGTCACGTAGGCCAGATCACCCTTCCGCTCCACGATGGTGTACTCGTGCGTGCCCGGCTTCGCGTAGGAGAAGGCGTCGAAGTTAACACTTCCGTCCGCGCCGTTGGTCGCGGTCCGGACGGGCTTGGCCCCGGCAAGCTGCTCAGCCGTCAGGTTGCCCTCGTACACATCGAAGGTGAACTCGCCGCACTTGGGGACGATCGGCGTGTTGTCGTCCTTCTTCACATAGCTCTTCTGCGCACCGAGGGCCAGGCCGGTCGCGGCCGGCTGGTAGGTGTTGGTGAAGGTATCCGAGCCGGATGCGCTCGTCACGATCGCCTTCGCATTCAGTGCTCCGTTCCCGCCGTCCGTGACCGTCACCGTATAGGTGAGGGGATGGCTGTCATAGACCATGCCCGGCTCCGCGCCCGGCTGCTCCACGATGGTGTAGGTGAAGTCCTTGCTCGCGGCGCCGTCCAAGTCGGAGAGCTGGAACTCGCGCGTGAAGCTGACCTTGCCGTTTGCATCGTTCTTCGCGGTGTCGAGCACGTTGCCGGCAGCGTCCTTCAGGTCGAAGGTGAACTCGCCGTCCGCGGGCTTCGTCGTGTGGTCGAAGCCGTCCGCAACCTTGATGGTCTTGGTCGCCGTCAGGATTACGGAACCCTTT
>CAJMJM010000029.1 GCA_905213725.1 Collinsella aerofaciens | reverse complement strand
TCGCCTCTCTATGTGCGCTGCTTGGGCTTCTTGCAGGTCTGAGTACGCGCCGGGAGGGAGCTTGCTCGCGGCCCGGACAGGAAAGGCTAATTACGCGACGGTGTAAACCCAGTTGTGCTTGTCCTCGACAGCACCGGACTGGATACCAGTCAGGGTCTCGCGAAGCTTCTTCATCACGGGACCGATCTCGGTGTAGCCAGCCGGGAAGGTCACGGTCTCGTCGGCGCCGTAAACCTTGTTATCGATCTCGCCAACCGGGGAGATGACGGCAGCGGTGCCGCACAGGCCGCACTCCACAAAGGTGCCGGCCTTGACCTCGGCCCACTCGACGGGGCGCTGATCGACGGTCATACCCAGGTCCTGAGCGACCTGAACGAGCGAACGACGGGTGATGGAGGGCAGAATGGAGTCGGTGTGCGACTGCGGAACGACGAGCGTGCCGTCCTCCTTCACGAACAGGACGTTGGCGCCGCCGGTCTCCTCGACATAGGTGCGGGACTCGGAGTCGAGATACAGGTTCTCGGCATAGCCCTCGCGATGGGCCTCCATCGTGGGCTTAAGGGACATGGCGTAGTTCAGGCCGGCCTTGATGTTGCCGGTGCCGTGCGGTGCGGCACGGTCATACTCGGAAACGCGCAGCTTGACGGGCTTGAGGCCACCCTTAAAGTACGGACCGACCGGGGTCACGAGAATGCGGAACGTGTACTCAGGAGCGGGAGCCACGCCGATCACGTCACCGGAGCCGATCATAAACGGACGCACGTACAGGGTCGCGCCGGAACCGAAGGGCGGAACCCAGGCGGCGTTGGCAGAAACGACCTGCTTGACGGCCTCAACAAACTTGTCCTTGGGGAACGGGGGCATCTCGAGGCGCTGCGCAGAGTTGTACATACGCTCGGCGTTCATGTCGGGGCGGAAGCAGACGATGCTGCCGTGCTCGGCGGTGTAGGCCTTCAGGCCCTCAAAGACCTCCTGGCAGTAATGGAAGATGCCACCGCACTCGGAAACGTGCAGGGTGTGGTCGGTGGTCAGGCCGCCCTCGTCCCACTCGCCATCCTTCCAATGGGCCTCGTAGCTGTAATCGGTCTTCATGTAGCCAAAGCCGAGGCTACCCCAATCGATATCCTTCTTCTCGACAGTCATATGTCGCTCCTTACATACACAGTTGCATACTCGCGAACTCGCACGCAAGGACCGAGGCCGACCGCGTCGCAACGTCGCACGCCCGGAGCGTAGAGCCGGACGGGACACGCGAACGGCATCAAAGCCGATGGCACGTCGATTCGCATGCACGAGATTGTACTCCCCGTACGCGTCTGATAAAACGCTTTTCTTTAACTAAGTAAAGTATTTTCATTTGACCGAAACTAAAGAGGCCCGCCACCGTAAGCGGTGACGGGCCTCAACTGCACGGTTTGCGCGCTGGCTCGAGCTACGCGTTCTTTTTGCCCAGCTTAGCCTTAACCAGACCGACCACGGTCGGGATGATCGACACGGCAACGATGCCAACGATTAGCAGCTCAAAGTGCTCCTGCACAAAGGGGATGCCGCCAAAGAAGTAGCCCAGCAGTGTAAAGAGCGTCGACCAGGTAATGCCACCCAGCACGTTGAAGATGACAAAATTGCGCCAGTGCATGCCGCCCATGCCGGCGATAAAGGGCACAAAGGTGCGGATAAACGGGAAGAAGCGACCCAGGAAGATGGCCAGGTGACCCCACTTGTCCAAGAAATCCTCGGACTTTTTGATACGCTCGGGCGTCATGGCCTTTACCTTACCCGAGGCGATAATCTTCTGGCCAAAGAAATGGCCGATCATAAAGTTGCACTGATCGCCCAAAATGGCTGCGGCCCATGCAACGGCCAGCAGCGCAACGATGTTAAAGCCGCCGTTATGGGCAAAGAAGCCCGATGCAAACAGCAGCGAATCGCCGGGAAGGAACGGGAAGAACACCACGCCCGTCTCGATAAAGATGATCAGGAATACGCAGCCATATGCCATAAGCGGGCCGGCGGCGATCCAGCTGGCAATTGCGGTGCGCGGATCTTTGAGCAACTCGGCGATAAAGTTAATGAAACCCATGAAGTAGAACCTCTCAGTTGTGGGCGCGGATACGTCCAAGTTGACCAGTATACGGTTGCGGTGCCCCCTCGTGCGCAACCCCACAAAAGCATGACTCCATTACCAGCAAGTTTGCATAACTGACATCTGTAGCGCAATGGCGCCAAGATTGTCCTTCCTAATCCCTAGCAAATCGCTATACTTTATTGAATCGCATTGCCATGGCGCTAAGGGAGGGCGGCCGGTGAGCTTTATCAATACCATTCGCGAGGATATCAAGACCGTCCAGGCGCAAGACCCCGCTGCACAAAACGGTCTGGTCATCTTCCTTTCCTATCCTGGCCTGCACGCCAAGTGGAACCACGTGCCCGAGCACTGGCTCTGGGAGCACGGTCATCGCTCGCTCGCCCGCGTGCTCTCGCAAATCACCCGCCACATCACCGGCGTCGAGATTCATCCCGCGGCACAGATCGGCAAGCATTTCTTTATCGACCATGCCATGGGCGTCGTCATCGGCGAGACCACCATCGTGGGCGACAACTGCGTGCTCTACCAGGGCGTCACGCTCGGCGGCACCGGCAACGAGACCGGCAAGCGCCACCCCACCCTGGGCAACAACGTCACCGTGGGCACGGGCGCCAAGGTGCTCGGCAACATCCGCATCGGCAACAACGTCAAGATCGGCGGCAACTCGGTTGTCGTCAAGGACGTGCCCGACAACTGCACCGTCGTGGGCGTGCCGGGACGCATCATCAAGCGCAACGGCTGCCGCGTGTTCGAGGAGAGTTTCGACGCCAAGCAGCATCGCGAGTACATGCCCGACGATGCCGCCGAGCAGAGCGCCCTCAACCGCCAAGGCATCACCGAGAACGCCCGCCGCGTCAAAGAACTCGAGCGAGAGATGGCCGAGCTCAAAGCCCTCGTCGCAAAGCTCGTGGACGAACGCTAGGAACGCAAGCGGCACAAAACGACATCGGCATCAACGTAAGAAGGCGCGCCAGGGAATTCATCCCCGGCGCGCCTTTGCGTTGATGCGACATGTGGGACTGTCCCTTTGTCACATTATGCGAACTGGCTCAGATAGAGGTCGGCGTAGGCACCCTCGGCAGCCAGCAGCTCCTTATGCGTGCCCTGCTCGATAATGTTGCCGTGATCCATGACCAAGATCAGGTCGGCATCCACAATCGTCGACAGGCGGTGTGCGATCACAAAGCTCGTGCGCCCGCGCATAAGCGCATCCATGGCACGGCCGATGGCAAGCTCGGTACGCGTGTCCACGCTTGAGGTCGCCTCGTCCAGGATGAGAATCGCCGGGTTGTTGAGCAGCACGCGTGCGATGGTCAGCAGCTGACGCTGGCCCTGGCTGATGCTTTCGGCATCGTTGGCCACGCGCGTGTCGTAGCCCTGCGGCATGGTGCGCACAAAGAAGTCGACCTGCGCGGCACGAGCGGCGGCCACGATCTCGTCGCGCGTCGCCTCGGGACAGCCGTAGGCGATGTTTTCGGCAATCGTGCCATCGAACAGCCAGGCGTCCTGCAGCACCATGCCAAACTGCTGCCGTAGCTCGCCGCGGTCCATGCGGCTCGTATCCACGCCGTCGAGCGTAATACGCCCGCCGTCAATCTCGTAGAAGCGCATGAGCAGGTTGATGAGCGTCGTCTTGCCCGCGCCCGTGGTTCCCACCACGGCAATCTTCTGGCCCGGCTCGGCGGTAAACGACACGTCGCGCATAAGCGGCTTGTCGGGCGAATAACCAAAGCGCACATGCTCAAAGGAGACGCGGCCCTCGACCTTGCCCGGCAGCTTGGCGGCCTTGTCCGGCAGCGGATCGGCCTCCATCTCGGGCTCATCGAGCAGGTCGAACACGCGCTCTGCACTCGCCAGCGCGCTCTGCAGCGAGTTGAAGGTAAACGACAACTGCGTCATGGGCTCGGATGCCTCGTAGATAAACTGGAAGAACGCCTGGAACACGCCGACGGTCATGTGGCCGGCAACCAGCATACTGCAGCCCACAATCGCAATCACGATCTGTGCCAGGCGGCCGATAAAGCGCACCGCGGGGCCGACGGCGTTAATCATAAAGTCGGCCTTGGTACTCACGCGCGCTAGCTCCCTCGAGGCCTCATGCACCTCGGCAGAACTCTGGCGCTCACGGTTGAACGCGCGAATCACCAGACGGCCCGAGTAGCCCTCCTCAACCGCGCTCGTAATCTTTGACACCCACTCCTGGCGCTCACCGGTCACATCATGTGTGCGGCGCGAGACCACCTTGGTCACCAGCAGCGACAGCGCCATAAAGAACAAAAAGACTAGCGTGAGCGGCACGCTAAACACGAACATCACGCTCACGGCGCCCACCACGGTACCAATCGACACCAGAAGCTGCAGCAAGCCGCGCTGCATGCTCTCGGACATCTTGTCCAAGTCGTTGGTCGCACGGCTGACGACCTCGCCGGGACGATGCGCGTCAAAATAGGCAAGCGGCAGACGGTTGAGCTTTTGTGCGATGCGGTTGCGTAGACGCAGGTTGAGGCGTTCGGCCACGCTCGACATCAAAAAGCTCTGGAGCGCGTAGAACGAGGCAGCGGCCGTCCAAATCATAAAGTAGATGAAGATGGTCCTGCCGCAGTTCTCCCAGGTGATGTTGAAGGTGGTATCGTTGGCAAACGCCACCTGAATGTGGCCCCACAGCTCATCGATCACACGGGCGCTATATGCCGGCGCAGCGGTGTTAAAGATGGCATAGAACACAATACTCGCGAACACGATATAGAAGCGCCAATGGTCGCCGGCAGCCTCGCTCCACAGGCGGCGCACCGTCGCCCAGGTGTCGCGGGGTTTCTCGTCCTCGTCCTCGTCGTCCACATCGCGCATGCGCTCTGCCTCAGCGCGGGCGCGCTCGTCCTCGGCACGTTCGTTTTCCTCGTAGAGCGCTTGGCGGCGAGCCTCGCGCTCGGCTGCAGCCTTGGCGGCGTCATCCAGCTCGGGTGCCACGGCAGCCGTTTCCTCGACCAGTACCGCGGCAGCGGCGTCATCAACGCCGCCCTGCTTCTTGAGCTCCTCGGTCATGCTACTCACCTCCCTTCATCTGCGATTCCGCGATGGCGCGGTACACCTCGCAGGTTTCCATAAGCTCGCCATGCGTGCCCAAGCCCACAACCTCGCCATCCTTGAGCACGACGATCTGGTCGGCGTGCAAGATCGTCGAGATGCGCTGCGCGATGATGAGCACCGCAGCGTCACGCGTCTCGTCTTGCAACGCATGACGCAGGGCGGCATCGGTCTTAAAGTCCAGGGCCGAAAAACTGTCATCGAAGATATATAGATCGGCATGCTTCATGAGCGCGCGAGCAATGGCCAGGCGCTGGCGCTGGCCGCCTGAAAAGTTCGTGCCGCCCTGCGCCACCGGGGTATCGAGCCCCTGCGGCTGATCGAGTACAAAGGTGCTCTGGGCAACCTCAAGCGCGTGAAGCATGTCGGTCTCGGTCGCGTCCTCGTTGCCAAAGCGCAGATTACTTGCCACGGTGCCCGAGAACAGCCACGCCTTCTGCGGCACATAGGCGATGTGTCCACGGATCTCATCTTGCGAAAGCTCGCGCAGATCGACACCGTCCAGGCGAATGGCGCCCTTGGTGGCATCGTGGAAGCGCAGCAAGAGCTTGGCCACCGTCGACTTGCCCGAACCCGTCGAGCCGACGATTGCGGTCGTCTGACCGCGACGACAGGCAAAGCTCAGGTCGCACAGGGTGTCCTCGTCGGCATCGTCAAAGCGAAACGACATGTGGTCGAACATGGCCACCGCATCGGCTTCGTCTTGGGGCTCGCGCGCCCCGTCATCCAGCGTGCGCTCGCCATCGACGATGCTCGGCTCAATCTCCAACACCTGCTGCGCACGGTTCAGGCACGCGGCAGCACGCGGAAGCGTCAGCACCACCATCTGGGCCATCATCACAAAGAACAGGATCAGAATTGCATACTCCAGCACCGCCGAGATACTCGCAATCTGCATGGCGTGGGCGCCTACGCGGTTGCCGCCCACCCACAGCACCGCCACCTCGGCGATGTTCATCAAAAAGAAGCTTGAGCTGTCGAGGCCCACAAACAGGTGGTTGACTTTGATGGCGTTGGCGGCGTATTCGCTAAACACCTCGTCCAGACGCCGTTCCTCGTGGCGCTCCTTGTTAAACGCACGGATGACGCGCACGCCCACAATATTCTCGCGCAGCACCACGTTCATGCGGTCGATAAAGCCCTGTAGGCGCATAAAGATCGGAGCCGCGTTGGCAACCGTAAAGACCGCCGCCACCAGCACAATCGCAACGACTACGCCCAGAAGCGTGCCCATGGCGGGATCGATAAACCAGGCGAATATGATGCCCGCCACAGCCAAAAACGGCACGGGCAGCACCAGCTGAATCGTCTGCAGAATCGCCTGCTGAATCACGTTGATGTCGTTGAGCGAGCGCGTGATCATCGATCCAGTGCCAAAGCGCTCAAAATCGCTGGCCGCGAGCTCGAGCGATTTGTCGTACACGGCATTGCGGATATCGCAAGCCACGTTGGCGGCCAGGCGCGCCGAAAGATAGCAGCCCAGCACCGTGCCGCCGCTAGCCATGCTGGTCGCGATAAACATGTATAGGCCGTTGCGTAAAATGTAGTCGACATCGCCCGTGGTAATACCGGTGTTGACCATGTTCGCCAGCATCGTGGGAACCAACAGCGTACCGACGTTATCCACCAGCAGCACCAGCAGTGTCACTGCGACAAGCCCTCGATATGGCTTTAGAAACCTCATTAACAGTCGCACGACTCCCCCTCACGTCGATCTTGCATCTGGCTTGCGGCTGCCACCTGCTGTTTAAATGTCTCGCACTCGTCGCCGAGCACCTGAGAGAATTTGCCGATCAAGCGCATAATCTCGCGCTGCTCACACGGCTCAAGCGCGCCAAAGGCTCGCTGCTCGGCCTTGAGTGCCGGCAGCGCATAACGCTCGGCAAATCGCCTGCCCTCTTCGGTCAGGCTCACAACCTTGTTCTTACGGCTGCCTTCGGCAAACTCCAACGTTGCGAAGCCCCGCGCCGTCAAGGTTTTAATTGCCGAGTTGATGGTCTGCTTGCTGTAGAACCATTCGCTTGTCAGACGGCTTACGGCAATACTGCCGCCCGCCGTGCTGGTATCGACGAGCATCCAGTAAGCGCAGTCCGAAAGGCCGCAGGCGCGCGAGAACTCCGAATAGATATGGTCGAGTCCATTGAGCAACCGGTCGAAGTCGACCAGTGCAACCGCACTATTCATCTATCCCACCATTCGATTGTCCGATTTTTGACCAATTTTGTGTCTCTAGATTAGTCCGAGTTTTGACTATCGTCAACAGGCTCTCCGCAAATGCGTGCATTTTTATGGCCTATCGGCAGAAAAAGACCGCCGGCGCGGGGGCGGCGCCAGCGGTCACGTGAAAATCGAGTTTTATTGCCTGTTAAGCGGCGACGGCCTCATAGACCGTAGCGCCCGAGAAGCTGTCATGCAGGCTCTTGCCGGCAATCCACGGCAGCTCGACGACCTCGCAGACCGTGTTGACCAGCTCGGAGCAGTCAGTAAAGTGGCCCTTGTCGTTGAGGGCCTCGCAATCCTGAACACGCCAATAGCCATCGGTGTGCGTGATGTAGTACTCGTGATCGTTGATCGACACGAAAGCGCGCGTCTTGGAACGCAGCAGCTTCAGAAATCCTTCGAAATCGGTCTCGACGACATCTCCAGCCTGGAACATGATGTTACCTCCTGGCCCGGCGCCACCACGGCGCATTGATAAACGTTGGTACTCCTTTAGTAAAACCTTTATCAGAGGTTATGCGTTCGTCATTTAGGCAAGTGGTAAAAAACCGCAGGGTAGACGGGATAAAACGTTTAACCATCCCATTTGTTTGTCACATTCTGAAGGTACTTTTATGCAAACCTTCTTTCCCTATTGTAATCTATCCTTTTGGCCGGGCAATTGACCGTCTATCGTTTAAGCCCGGCGGGTATGAACGAGGCATCTGCAACGCCACCGCAAGGAGACACCATGGAGACTATCGAAGCACTCATTCACCGTCGCAGCTGCCGCAACTACAGCGATCGTCCCGTCGAGGCCGAAAAGCTTGCACGTATTATCGAAGCCGGCCAATATGCACCGAGCGGCATGGGCCGTCAGCCGGTGACGTTTGTCGCCGTCACTGACCCCGCGACCGTCGAGCGTCTCTCACAGCTCAACGCCCAGGTCATGGGCAGCAACAGCGACCCCTTCTATGGCGCCAAGACCGTTGTGGTGGTGCTGGTTGACCGCAGCGTGCCCACACATCTGGAAGACGGCTCGCTCGCCATGGGCAACTTGCTCAACGCCGCCTATGCACTGGGTGTCGATTCGTGCTGGATTCACCGCGCGCATGAGGTCTTTGACTCGCCCGAGGGCCTGGAGCTGCTGGCCAGCTGGGGCCTGCCCGCCAACGGCAGCCTGCGCGGTGTCGGTAACTGCATTCTTGGCTACGCCGAGGACACGCTGCCCGAGGCAAAGCCGCGCCGCGACAACGTGGTGTACGTTAGGTAGCGCAGGAGTGTCCTAAACTGCCGGCAGAAAAGGAACGTCCCCTTCTGCCGGCAAGCTATGTTGATATTTGAGTTGTCGTCGTTTCGTTCGTCTGGGCCGTTTCGGCTTCGCTGCCTTGTTCGTCCTCGTCCTTTTGCGCATCGGCGATGGTGGAGGCCGCCGCAACGATACCGCGCTGGGGCGCGACACCCGTCTGGGTCTGAGCGCCCTCGATAACTTCTGTGCCTGCATGCGCGAGCTCGGGCGATTTAAACATTGCGTCCAAGTTGGCGCCACCGCCGGCGTAGCCAAGCGCAGCGAGTGCGATGACGATCACTGCAACGGCGGCCACGATCGGCACGTAGCGATGCCAGCCGGCGGGATTGAGCCCGCTGCGGCGAGCCGCCCCGCGGCTGATGTAGCCGAGCGTTCCGTCGTGCTTGAGCTTTGAGCCCACCACGCGTTTGCGGCCCCACAGCGAGGACTCTGCCTGCATTGCCAAGCGGGCGCTTGCCGAAGGATAGCCGTATTTAGTGCGCTTGAACGAGCCATCAAACCCCGAGGCGTGTTTGCCCCACGTCACCGATGTCGTGCGTCGGTTAACCGGCGCGGCGCTCCGCCTTCTGCGGCTCGGTTTTGAAGTCTCAGCCATATGCCCTCGCACGCCGTAACCAAATCGAAACAATAACGCTTTGGACTGTAGCACACGCGTCGCGCGCGGTCACGGGCGCCTCGCTCAACGGTCATCGTCCTTCAGCAAGCGCCACAGCGTTGTACGGCTTATGCCCAGCACCTCCGCCGCACGGGTTCGGTTGCCGTGGAGATGGTCTACAACCAGATGCGCGATATCTCGCTCGGTATCGGCCAGCGGTCGCAGGATATACAGGTCACTTTCGAGTGTCGGGGCGCCAAAGGTTGCGGTCTTAATCTCGTCCTCTTGGGCGAGCACTTTCTCCGCCACAGTGCGGTCCTCCGTGCCCGCCCCCACCAATATATACAGTCGTTCCGAGACCTCGCGGAGCTGCAGATAATTGCGCGGCCAGCGGTAAGCATCGAGCGTCTTCGCCGCCGCGGCAGACAGCGTGGGCGCTGACGTCCCAAATGCGTCAGCGAGATATTCCAAATAGCGCGCAACCTTCTTCGACGCGGCTCCCTGCTCGGCGATTGCCGGCGCCACGCTCACCGCACAGGCGAAGCGCTCGGTCACAAAAGCGGCTTGATCACTTTCGCTGCCGCCCGGCATGTCATTCGCCGTCAGCACCACATGGCAGCGCGTCGCCAACGCGGTGTCGGCCATCGTGGAAACGAGCTCGCGAAGGCGTTGGGGACCAACCGCATTCCAGTCCTCAATGCAAAGGGTCAGCCCCGTTTGGAACAGCGGCGATTCGGCGCTTTTGAGCACATGGCGCCAACCGCGATCGGTGAGTTCATCGAGTGCGACGGAAACAAAGGGCTGACCGGCAAAAGGACCGTCCAGATAGAGGCGCTTGGCGATCTCGACCTGACCCGCTCCCAGCTCGCCCTCGAGCATAAGGGGCACACCGCGCGCGTAACTCTCGGCAACCGGCGCAGCCACCGAGGCCGCCCCCTCAACGATGCCGTACGCGCTCGATTCGTAGCGAGCCTCAACTTCGTCGGCGTTGAGCCACTCGATACCCGCATGCGCCGCGGCACCGCGCACCTCGCGGACCACGACGACCCAAAGGCCCCCGCCCTCTTTGTCGGTGGGGCGAACGGTCAGGCTCAGGCGCGCACCCGCACGTCCCATAACCAGACGCGCGCCGTCTCCTATACGGTCGAGGCGCTCAGCGACAAAAGCCGCCACATCCCGCTCGAGCGCCGCGTCATTCATGGTCGAGATCGCGACGTCCCCACGCGCATCGATTGCCAATGCCGAGGCCCCGGCAGCAGCCAGGGCCTCGGTCAAGATGTTCAGCTTGGCATCGCTATCCATAATTAGCCCCTGTCCGCAGCGACGTGCAGCCTCCGACGGTCGAACGACCGAGTGTATCAAAATTGAACGATATTGCTCACCAAACACTATAGGGCAGAAAGCGCCGTCCTGCGAGTATAGGTGTTGCCCCGCATCGCCATCCTGGCGGGGCGATAAGAGCTCTTCGGGACTTATAAACCTGCGGACAAGCCATACCCGCAAGAGCTCCTATCGCTCCACCGTGAGAATGCGCTCGCCAGCACGCAGCACGCAAATAAGCTACTTCTCTACCAGATTCCCAGCACGTGTTGCATTCCCAAACTCATGCACGCAATGCCAATCCAGCAGCAAAAGCCCAATGCGATGGGCTTGCCGCCCTTTTTGACCAGCTCGACGATATCGGTATTAAAACCAATAGCCGCCATGGCCATCACGATAAAGAACTTTGACAGCTCCTTGATGGGCGCCGTGATGGACACAGGAAGCTGAAACACCGTGGTGATCACGCTCGCCAGCACAAAGAACAGCACGAACATGGGAAACGCGCGTTTAAGCGAGAACGTGCTTTTGGCGTCGCCGCCGGCCTTGCGCGCCAGATGCATCTGCCAGCATGCGAGAACCAACGTGATGGGAATAATGGCCAGCGTCCTGGTGAGCTTGACCACCGTGGCGCTCTCGAGCACATTGGCGCCGGGATGCATGCTGTCCCAAGCGCTCGCCGCAGCCGTTACGGACGAGGTGTCGTTGATGGCGGTACCGGCAAACAGGCCAAAGCCCTCGTTGGTCAGCCCGAGCATGCCGCCGAGCGTCGGAAACACGAGCGCCGCGATAACGTTAAACAGGAAGATGACCGAAATGGCCTGGGCAATCTCGCGATCGTCGGCATCGATGACGGGCGCGGTCGCAGCGATGGCCGAACCGCCGCAAATCGACGAACCCACACCCACAAGCGTCGCGATCTTACCCGGTACGTTCATGACGCGGCAGAGCACAAAGGCGATGACAAGCGAGGTCGAGATCGTCGCCACGATAATCGGCAGCGACTGGGCGCCCTTGGACAGAATCTGGGAGAGGTTCATGCCAAAGCCAAGCAGGATAACCGCATACTGCAAGACTTTTTTGGACGTATAGGTGACGCCGGCGGCGAGCTGTTCGCGACGCTTCCTGGGAAAGACGAGCGCCAGGACCATGCCAAAGAGGATGGCAAATACCGGACCGCCGACCACCTCAATTTGTTTGCCGAGCAACGTCGCGGGAATGGCAATGATCAGGCAGAACAAGACGCCTTTCCAGCGCTCGCGAACGATATTTGCCAGTTGCATATGGGATTCCTTCTTTCTATTTCACGTTTGCGACGGCTTATGATACGGCAACATTGAGCGCAGCCTTGCGCAAACACAGACTAAGATGCCGCAATAGTTCTCAGGCAACAGCCGAATTGCCCACCGCGGAGAGCTGATTCGCGGCATAATTAACAACTGACATATGAGTTTGATAGAACAGTTGCGAGGCGCTATGGAAGATTCGATGCACGTCGGCGAGCAGGAAACGAGCCTACAGGACCAGTCCTACCACACCATTCGACGCAAAATCGTCTACCTGGACTACAAGCCGGGCGAAAAGCTGGGCGTCAAGCAACTTTGCGACGACCTAGATATGGGGCGCACCCCTGTGCGCGAGGCTTTGGTTCGTTTGGCGCAGGAAGGCCTGGTGCGCACCGTGCCCCAGAGCGGTACCTACGTCTCGCCCATCAACCTCACCCTTGCCGAGAGTGCCTGTTACATCCGCGAGCATCTGGAAAAGCAGGTGATTGTGGAGTGCTGTGCGCGCGCCACGTCGGCCGGCATCGAGCAGCTCGACCGCGCCATCGTGCTGCAGGAAAAAGCCATGGCCGAGGAGGATCGCATCGGCTTCTTTTTGAGCGACAACCTCATGCATCACATGATTTTTAGCATCGCATGTCGCAGCACCGTGTGGTCGTGGCTCGAAGAGACCAATGCCGACCTGGAGCGCTTCCGCTGGCTGCGCGCCGCCACGCAGGTTCTCGACAATCAGGACATTGTGAACGAGCACAAGCAGATTCGCCGCGCTATCGCCGGTCGCGACCCCATCGAAGCGAGCTTTTTGGTCAGCAAGCACCTGCATATGATGTTCCGCAACCAGACCGAGGTTCTGGACCAGTTCCCCGAGTACTTCGAGACCAGCAAGCTCCGCTAACCTGCCAAAAAGGGACAGGTTCATTTTGGCAGGTTTTATCTGGGCAAATGAAACAAGGCCCTGCTCCGCTGCAACGGAGCCGGGCCTTGGTCGCCAGAATGGCGGAACCAACTACTCCACGGTAACGCTCTTTGCCAGGTTGCGGGGCTGGTCGACGTCGCAGCCGCGCAGGATGGCAACCTCGCGGGCGAGCAGCTGCAGCGGGACGCTCGCCGTGATGGGGCTGAACACGTCGCGGACGGCCGGCACGCGAATGATGCAGTCGGCAATCTTGTTGATTTCCTCGTCGCCCTCGGTAGCAACGACGATGACCTTGGCGCCGCGCGCCTTGCACTCCATGAGGTTCGACACGGTCTTGTCGTAGGTGGCACTCTTGGTGGCCACGGCGATGACAGGGAAGCCCGGGTCGATCAAGGCAATGGGGCCGTGCTTCATCTCGCCGGCGGCGTAGGCCTCGGCGTGCAGGTAGCTGACCTCTTTGAGCTTGAGCGCGCCCTCGTAGGAAATAGCGGCACCCATGCCACGGCCCACGAACAGCGCCGACTGCGCGTCCTTGCACAGCAGGGCGGCCTCATGAACGGCCTCGGTTTGGGTATCCAAAATCCACTGGATCTGCTCGGCCGTATCGGAAAGCTCGCGGAACAGCATGCGCGCCTGCTTGGTGGTCAAGCGGTACTTGACCTGCGCCAGCAGCAGGGCCAAAAGCGTAAGGCTCACGACCTGGCCGATGAAGCTCTTGGTCGAGGCGACCGCGATCTCCTTGTTGGCCTTGGTGTAGATGACGCCGTCGCTCTCACGCGCCACGGGGCTGCCCACCACGTTGGTGATGCCGAAGACCTTGGCACCCTTGATGCGCGCGTCGCGAATGGCGGCAAGGGTATCGGCCGTCTCGCCCGACTGGGACACGGCCACGACGAGCGTCGTCGGCGTGATGATGGGGTTGCGATAGCGGAACTCGCTGGCCGCCTCCACCTCGGTGGGGATGCGAGCCCAGCCCTCAATGAGATTCTTGGCAATGAGGCCAGCGTGATAGCTGGTGCCGCAAGCGATCACGTAGACGCGGTCGATGTCGTTGAGTTCCTCGAGCGAAAGGCCCAGCTCGTCGATGTCGAGCTCGCCGGCCGGCGTCATACGACCAACCAGCGTGTCGCGCACAACGCGCGGCTGCTCGTGAATCTCCTTGAGCATAAAGTCGGGATAACCGCCCTTTTCTGCCATGTCCAGGTCCCAGTCGATGTGGGTGACCTTGGGCTCGATAACGTTGCCGGCCTCGTCGGTGTACTCGACGCCTGCGGGCGTGAGCTTGGCAAACTGACCGTCCTCGAGCACCACGACATCGCGGGTGGCGTCGATGAGCGCGATGACATCGGAAGCAACATAGGAGCCGGTTTCGCCCACACCGACTACGATCGGGGAATCCTTGCGGGCCACGGCGATCACGCCGGGCTCGTCAGCGCACACGGCGGCCAGACCATAGGCACCGACCACGTGGGTGCAAGCCTCGCGCACGGAGGCCATCAGGTCGTGCGTCTCGGCATAGGCCTCTTCGATCAGATGCGCGAAGACCTCGGTATCGGTCTCGCTCTTAAAGTGGTGGCCGCGACCCTCCAACTCTTCGCGCAGCTCGGCGAAGTTCTCGATGATGCCGTTGTGGACGATGGCGATACGACCGTCGCAGCTGGTGTGGGGGTGAGCGTTAACGACGGAGGGCTTGCCGTGGGTGGCCCAACGGGTGTGGCCGATACCGCAGGTAGCGTCGCTGTCGATATTGGAAAGCTCGCTCTCCAAGCCCGCGACCTTACCCACGCGGCGGATGACATCGAGGTGCGCCGCGGCGCCCTCGCCCACCTCGAGCGCGACACCCGAGGAGTCATAGCCACGATACTCCATACGCTTGAGGCCCGTGACCAGGATGTTCTTTGCAATATCAGAGCCGGTGTAGCCGACGATTCCGCACATAAGATAAATCCCTTCGTTCGCGTGACTGCAAGACGTCCACGCACAAGGGGCGCTGAGACGTATAACGTTCGAGTATTGTACTCACGCAAACGCAAGCTGATATACCAGAAGTGGTATCTCAACTTAGATACCACTCGATGCACACATGCCCAAACCACCACGATGGGGACAGGCGCCTTTGTGGTGGCCTGGGCTCCAGCATTTGCCCAGATAAAACCCGCCAAAATAAACCTGTCCCTAATTGGCAGGTTTTGACACCTCAGAGGCGGGCGATGCTACAATCTGGCTTGTACTTGAAACGCATCAAAGGGGCCGCTATGGCAAAGGTAAAAATCAGCGACGTCGCGCGCGAGGCCGGGGTTTCGTTGGGCACGGTTTCCAACGCGCTCAACCATCCCGAAAAGCTGCGCCCCGAGACCCTCAAGCTCATTAACGAGACCATCAATCGCCTTGGCTACCTGCCCAACCAAAGCGCTCGTCAGCTCGCGGGCGGCGCCACCAAGTCCTTTGGCTTGGTGCTCCCCCGTCTCGACCACGGTTTTTCGCTCCAAATTGCCAGCGGCGCCCATAACGAGGCCCGCAAGCACGGTTACGACCTACTCATCGCCAACGCCGATAACGACGATATTCTCCAGGACCATTACCTGCGCTACTTTATGGGCACGCAAATGTCCGGCGTCATGGTTCAGCCCATGGCGTCCCCCGACTGGCACCCCGCAACGACCAAGATGCCCGTGCCGATTGTCCACCTGGACATCCATTGCTCCGCGCCCGGCTACTACGTAGCGGCCGACAACGAGGCACAAGGCCGCATCATCGCCGAGCTCGCCATCGCCCGCGGCACACGCCATATCACCGTTGTGGGCAGAGCGGCATTCATGCAGCTCACCCTGCGCGTACTTGGCATTCACAAGGCCCTCGCCTTGCATCCCGATATCAAAATTGAAGTCATTGACGCCGGAGAGTGGAATACCGCAGCCGACGGCTACAGTATTGGTGCTCAGATTGCCGGGCGCCCTGCCGACGAACGCCCCGATTTTGTCGTCGGCCTGACCGACGTGCTGGCCTCGGGCGTTATCTCGGCATTGGTCGACAAAGGCATCTCCGTCCCCGAGCAGGTTCGCGTGGCCGGATGCGACGGCAACCCACTCGCTTGGAGCGGGTCGGTCCCCCTCACCACGGTGGCACCGCCGGGTTACGAAATTGGCCGCAAGGGTGTCCAATTGCTGATGGAGCAAATCGAGAACAAGGTCCCGATAAAGACCAAGCATATCCGCGTCGGCTCTGCAGCGCGCACCGTCACCGCAGTCACGGCCGCCGAGGATATCAACCGCCAAGAACTCGTGCGGCCGTTCCTACTGGAGCGCGCCAGCACCCAGGCAAACACCCAGACCGACGCCACCGCCATCAACCTGGGCGCGTATCTATAGCACGTCGGCCAGTATGCCAAAACTCCGCCTAAGCAAAAGAGGCCCGACCATTGCCGGACCTCTTTTGCTTAAACGCAAACGTGGGCAATCGCTCGCTTCAACGCCGCAATTGTCTAGCGTGCGGCCTTGACCGCCGCCGCCAGATCGAACAACGTGTCGAGCACCCCCTCGCAGCCCTCCACCACCTCCATCGGCATCGGCACGAAATC
>CAJMJM010000028.1 GCA_905213725.1 Collinsella aerofaciens | reverse complement strand
AGTCGTTGGGGACGTTCTTAAACGACTAGTCAAACAAGAACGTCCCCAACGACTAGGCATGAAAAAGGCAAGGCATAGGCCTTCTGGTCATGCCTTGCCTTTTGAATGACAAATTGTCGCTCTGGATGGCGCGCAGCGTCGACCGGCCCGCCGTTCGTCAGAACGGCGGAACCTCTAGAGCAAAGTGACGCTAAAGCTGCGGACGTCCGTCTCGCCCGGCGCCAGCGTAATGGTGTTGACCTTGTGCTCAAAGACGTCGTCCTCGGTGTCCATGGTGGTGTGACCGGTCCAGGGCTCGAGCGCCACAAACGGGGCGTCGTTGGCGGCAGACCACACGCCGATGTACTTAAAGCCCTCAAAGTCGATCTTGACGCCATGGCCCGACTTGCGACCGCGCAGCGTGAGCGTGGAGCCCGGGGTATCGGTGAACATGATGGCATCGTTATCGAAGCTGCGGTGCGTGATGGGCAGCACGTCCGAGTTATCGGGAGCCTTGTAGCTGTCCTCGAACGTCATGAGGCCATCGGGCGTGATGATGGGGGCCTCGTTGGTCCAAGCCTCGGTAAATGCCAGCTCGTAATCCTCGAATGCCTCGTCCTCGGCACCGGGAGCGGGCACGTTAAATGCAGGGTGACCGCCCACCGAGAACGGCAGTTCTACATCGCCGGTGTTGGTGACGGCAAAGGTCTGCGAGAGGGTGGCGTCGCCAGTCAGGGCATAGGTCATGTTGAGCTTAAAGTGGAACGGGAACGCCTTGAGCGACTCGGGCGTATCGGTGATCTCGTAAGTTACCGAGGAGCCGTCCTCCGAGACCTCGACCAGCTTGTGCTCGACGATGCGCGCGAGTCCGTGGCGCGGCATCTCGCAGGTGCCAGCCGCAGACGTCGCCGTGTTGTTGCGCAGTGAGCCCACGATGGGGAACAGAATGGGCGCATGCTTGCCCCAAAAGGCCGGGTCGCCCTGCCACAGATACTCGTTGCCGTCGAGGGCAAGGCTCGTGAGCTGGGCTCCCATGGAATCGATGGCCGCGGTGAGGCCGCCGCGCTTGATAGTGGTGACGGTGGACATGCTACTTCCTCCAAAAGTAAACAATAGTGTCGAGGGCTATTGTCCCACTCTTGGCGGCAAGGAGAAGCGGCAGGCGCAGTTATTGAGCGATTGCGTAAAGGTCGAATCCGCCCTGCGGCGTGCTGTCGACCGTATCGGGCGCCTGCGAGTTAAAGCTCACGGGAACCATGCGCTTTGAGGCACGGAAGCACGTGCCATCGGTGGCGACGGGCGGCTCGTCGACCGTGAGCTCGTAGTCGCCGGGCTTGAGCTCGATGCCGTCGCCAGCGGAGTTGACATATTGATACTCGTCAATCGCCTGCCCCCTGAGTGTGCGGCCCACGATGTGGATGAGCATCTGGCTGTCGCCGCGGGCGGTGTCCCATGTCGCACCGTCCTTGACCTCGACCGACACATGCACCGAGCGCGTGCGGCTGAGCGATTGCTCGACAGACATCTCAACCTTGGCGGCGTCTTGGCGCTGCTGCTCGACATGGCCCCAGATGCTACCGATTGCCGAGCAGGCGATAACGCCGGCCATGAAGGCGATGAGGATGGGGCCAAGCGGAGAGCGGCGTCCCGCGTCTTCCTCATGAGCCAGGTCGGGGCGATGCGTTGGCGCAGGCGCCTGAGCACCCTGCGCGGGCACGTCGAGAATGTTGAAAGATGCCGTACTGCCGGGGTCGATGGTGTGGCGCGGTTGCGGGGTCTTTGCCGGCGAGATGGACATGTCGGCTGGCTCACCCAGCGTGGCCGTGGCATCGGCCTTTGCCTCGTCGGCCTCGGCCTGAGCCCAGGCCTGTTCAAAAGTCAGGGGCTCGGCGGCATCGGAGGCGGCATCCGTCTCGACGGCATCGTTGCCGGTCTCGTCCTCGTCGCCCGACACGTCACGCGGCGCGGGCTCGTCCCACTCCTCGTCCGGAGCCTCGCCCTCGCTATACCACCATTCAAAGTTATCGATATCCATACGGGGCGCCCCTTAGGCCTCGCAAATAAACACTTGTTAGCCTTATACCCGCAGATGGCGCTGGAGCTCGCACGGAATGCGATAAAGGGACTGCTCCTTTGTCGCATCGAAGTTGCGGTGGAATAGTTCCTGTTTGCACGCCCACTCGAGCTATTTAAGGACTATTTCACCGCAAGTTATTTGAGGGCGACGGGGATTTGGATACAGCAGAAGTCCTCTTGGTGAGACTCGTCGTAGCTCGTGGTGTCCAGGTAGCAAAAATCGAAAGCAATGCCGATGGGCTGGAGCGCGTGCCTGTCCATGCAGGCCACGATGGCGCGGATACCCTCGGGCTCGTACGGCATGCCTCAGCGACTCATGCACAGGTACGTGCCCTCGGGCAGCACCTCGACGCCAATCTCCGCCAGCTCGGCAGGATCGCTCGGCAGTATTTCCTCGGCACCACGCGGCAACACGGCAAAGGAACCGGCACCGGCGATGGGGTCGTCGGAATGCAGCGCCTCGCGACGCAGCATGGCGCCCCAACCGCGCATGGGGCGTGTGCCCGTGAGCGCACGCATGCGCAGAATCGCCCGCATGAGCGTGGGGTGCAGCATCGAGCGGCCACGCTCGATATCGCTCGGGAACTCCTCAAAGACCACGTAGCGGCGCTCGAATTGCTTGAGCTCCGGTTTGCCCTCGCGCTCGCGCCAATAGACCGCCTCGTCGTAAAAACTCAGCCGCTCCTGCACGCTCGCGCGCTCGGCTTTGAGCCCGGCAATCTGCTCGTCGAGCGCCTGCACCCGCGAGCGCAGGTGATCGGTCATCTCTCCAATGTCGAACGTCGAGGTCAGGCGATCGATCTCATCGAGTTCCAGTCCCAAGTCGCGCAGCATGCAGATCAGACGCATGAGCGGGATCTGCGTGGGCGAATAGAAACGGTAGCCTTTTTCGTTAACCACGGCGGGTTTAAACAGACCGATCTTGTCGTAGTAGATGAGCGTTTGGCGCGAAACGTTAAACAAGCTCGCCATCTCGCTAATCGCATACATACCCGTCTGCATAGGTCCTCCCGACACACCCTTTGACACGAAAAGCCCGCCGCCCACAGGGGCAGCGGGCTCAAACACTACTCGTATCCTACCCTAAAGATGCCTATGACCAGCGCTTATAGTTGGCGCACGACACGCCGACGGCCTCGAGTGCCTTGGCGGCGATGTGATGCACCGCCTCATCGAGCGTGGCGGGGCCGTTGTAAAACGTGAGCATGGGCGGCATGAGCATGACGCCCGGCACGCGCGCCAGGCGTGCCATGTTGTCGACATGGATCGCACTGAAGGGCGTCTCGCGCACCATAAGCACCAGGCGGCGCTGCTCTTTCATCTGCACATCGGCCGCACGCAGCAACAGGTTTTCGCTGTAGCCGCTCGCGATGCCGGCGAGCGTCTTCATGGAGCAGGGAGCCACGATCATGCCGTCGACCGGATAGGTGCCGCTTGCGATGGCAGCGCCAATGTTCTTGTTGTCGTAGACCACATCGGCATAGCACGCAAACTCGTCGAGCGTCATGCCGAGCTCCTGCTCGATGGTGATCTCTCCCCCGCGCGTGACGACAAGCGCCGACTCAGCGCCGGCCTGGCGCAGGCATTTGAGGCATTCAAGGCCCAGTGCCGCACCGCTGGCGCCAGACACGCCAACGACAATGCGACGGGGACGAACAGAAGACTCAGGCATGACAACTCCTTAACTACTTGGTAGGGCTACTTACTAGAAGGCGAGCTCGGCGGCCCACTTGTCCTTGTCGATCTCCATGAACTGCGAGCGGATGAAGTTCTTCTTGAGGTTAAACGGAACCGTGCAGTCGAAGATGGCCTTGCAGGCGATACCGTGCTCGCGGATCGAAGGATCGAACGCGGGGTCGTTGGACGGATCGAGCACGTGGCAGTGGCAACCGGGGATGGTGATGAGGTCCACGTCGGCCTGGAAGCGCGTGGTCATGGCCCACATCACGTCGCTCATATCGAAGATGTCGACATCCTCGTCGACAAGGATGACGTGCTTGAGCTCGGAGAACGCCGAGAAGGCGAGCATGGCGGCGTTGCGCTGACGGCCCTCGTCATTTTTGCTCGACTTCTTGAACTGCATGATGGCAACGAACTTGCCGCCACCGCAGGGAGCGGCGTGAACGTTGAGCAGGCGGCCCGGGATAGCGGTCTCGACCATCTTGTAGATGGAGGCCTCGGTGGGGATACCGGCCATGGACACGTGCTCGTGCGAAGGGCCGATGCAGCTCTCCATAATGGGGTTGACGCGCGTGGTGACGGCGGTGATCTTGATCACCGGGCAGACCTTGGCGCCACCGGTGTAGCCGGGGAACTCGGGCATGGCGTAGCCGTGGCCGTTGACATCCTCGTTGATGGTCTCGTCGTGCATGAGGTAGCCCTCGAGCACGTACTCGGCATTGGCAATGCACTTCTGCGGAACGGTGACGCAGTCGGCAAGCTCGACGGCGCGGCCGCGCAGGGCGCCGGCGATCTGCAGCTCGTTGAAGCCGAGCGGCGTGGTGGGAGCCTCGAAGCCGCAGCACATGTACACGGCGGGGTCCAGGCCGATGGAGATGGAGATGGGCATATCCTCGCCGCGCTGGCAGTACTCGTCAAAGAACGCACCCAGGTGACGGCTGCCCGGGGTGATCCACATGGCGAGCTTGTCCTTGTCGACGCAGGAGAAGCGGTGGATGGTTACGTCGGACTGGGTGCCATCGGGGCTCGTGCCATAGGCGAGGCCCATGGTGATGTAGGGGCCGCCGTCAACGGGCGTGTTGGTGGGAGCGGGAACGATCTTGCGCAGGTCAAAGCCCTCGTCGGTCGCCTTGTACACGACCTCCTGGCAGTCGACGTGCTTGCCCTCGGCGATCTGCTCGGGGGCGATCAGGTTCTCGAAGCGCTTGCCGATCTCGAGGCCCAGGTGCTCCTCGTCCAGGTCGAGCAGGGCGGCAACGCGCTTGCGGCTGGCAAGCATACCGATGCAGACCTTGGCGTCGTCAAAGCCCTTGACGTTGTTGAAGACCATCGCCGGACCCTCTTTGGTCGGGCGCATGACGGTGCCGCCAGCACCGACGTGACGGTAGACGCCCGAGACCTCGGCATCGGGATCGACCTGGGTGTCGGTCTCGAGCAGCTGGCCCGGCATCTCACGCAAAAAGTCGAGCGCGGAACGCAGGTCGTGGATCTGGGAAGCATCGGTAGTGGACATGGCGTACTCCTTTCGGGAGAGTGTCCGGCGACGGGGTGCCGCCGGACGGGGTAACGTAATGGGGCCGCGGCGCTCACAAATGGAGCGCTCGACCACTCGAAGTTCAAGCGCTTGGCTGCTTACAGCCGGGGCGCTCGACCGCTTACATCAGGCCAAAGAGGTGGAACCAGGCGGCCTCGACCAGCACGACGACAAAGACGACCGCGGTGAGGGGGATGCCCATGCGCATAGCCTCTTTGGAGGTGTAGCCGCCGGCGTCCTTGCCTTCGCCGATAAGGATCGGCAGGTTATGGAACGGCAGGATGTAGTGGATGTTGATGGACGTGAAGACGATGAGCGCCACGGCGAGTGGGCTCACGCTGGAGCCGGCGGCAAAGCTGATAAATGCCGGCACGCACACGCCGAGCACGGCCATGACCGAGCCCATGAACATGTGGATGATCATGGAAAGCGCGGCGACGAGCAGGGCGAACAGGAAGATGTTCTCAGGCACGGAGCTGGGGAGCACGACGTCGGCGATCCAGGCGTTCATGCCGGTGGCACCGCCCACGGAGCCCACGGCCATGGCGGCCGTCAGGAACATGAGGGACTTGATGTCGACAGCGTTCCAGCTGGCGGGAGTGAGGACTTCGCCGATGATGGGCATGGCGAGAGCAACGCCAATGGCCAGGGTGACCCAGCCGATATAGTCGCCCGAGACGGTGAGCCACAGCGCGATGGCGATGACAAGCCACACGATGGTGCGGATCTCCTTGACGGAGAGCTTGCCGAGCGCGGCCTGCTTGGCCACGATCTGCTCGCGATCGTAGACGAGCTCCTTGCTGGGCTTAAAGAGGAAAAGGCCCAGGAACAGGGTGCACAGCAGCGCAACCAGCATAGGCACGCTCATGTACAGGAACCAGTCGACGAAGGACGGGCTCATGCCGCCGGCCTCGGCACTGTACTGCGCAACGAGCGGGTTAAGCGTGGAGTCGCCCGTCAGGAAGAACATGGAACCCGGGGCGGCAGCGGCAAACACGAGGAAGCCGAGCTTGCCCTTGTCGTCGTCACCGTAGCCGGCGGACTCGGCGATGACCGAGACGACGGCGAGGATGAGGAAGGCGCGGGGGAACGGATGCGGGATCAGCAGCGACAGCACAAAGGTGAGCGCGAAGATCGAGATGATGAGCGACTTGGCGTCGCGCACGAACTTGAGCATGAACGCGTAGGCGATGCGCTCGCCCAGGCCCGACTCCTTGACCGCGCTGGCGATGAGGTAGGCGCCGATGACGAGCCACATGGTGGCCTTGGTCCACGAGCTAAACGTGGAGGCGACCGTCGCCGAGATGCTCGCGGCGCCCGTGTCGTCCACGCACACCTTGAACAGGACGAGCAGTGCGCAGTAGAGCAGGCCCACAAAGCCCGGCTGTGCCACGCCGCATGCCCAGAACACCACCGTGGCGAGCGTCAGTGCCAGACAGGACTGACCGCCGACCGTGACCTCGCCCGTCGAGCTCAGCTCCGCCAAAGGAAGAAACTTCACCAGCAAAAAGACAACGATACCCAGCACAAAGCCAATTTCGCGCTTGGTGATCTTAAACGCCTTCTTTTCCGCTTCCATCTCCCCACCTTTCTTGTTGGGGGCGCTCCGAATTCGCAGCCATGTTGCCGCTTAAAAAGGGGCGCCCGTTATCGGACACCCCTTACGTTGCGCTGTGTTGCGGCAATACAGTCAAGCGGATTTTTTGGATGAGAAGCGATTCCCTAGACAAAAACCGTCACAACATTCGACGCTTTTCCTCGTTTTCGAGATTTTCGCCGAATGTTGTGACGGTTTGGATGTGGCAAAGGGACTGTCTTTTTTACATAGCGAGGGCCGTGCGGATGAATGGGTCGCCGAGGGCCTCGCGGAGCCAGGGGGCCAGCTGCTCGGGGTGACCCTGCAGGTAGCCTTTGAGCTCGGACGGAGCCACGCGACGCACTTCCGAGATCTCCTCTTGGTTGATATGCAGCTCGCCCGGCTCAACATGGGCAAGGTAGACCTCGCACCATTCGCACTCGCAGCGACCGTCGCCGTGGTCCTCGCGGTACACCACGTGTCCGAGGTGCTTGAGCTGATCGGGCTCGCGCGTAATGCCGAGCTCTTCGTTGATGCGGCGCGCCGTGGCGGCCGCGACGTCTTCCCCGGGGAGCGGATGGCCGGCGCAGCTATCGGCCAGCACCCCGCCCCACAGGCGCTTGAGCGGACTGCGGCGACAGAGCAGCAGGCGCGCGTCTTCGCCCCGGCCCTCGACCAAAAGCGTCAGAAATGCCTGATGCAGGATGCCCTCACCAGCATGGGCCTCGATGCGGTCGACGGGGCCAAGCGCCTCGCCGGTCGCAGCATCGACCGCCACGACCTCGGCGCCCGCACCGCCCTCATCCCAGCCGGCGCGCAGAATGCGGGCTGCGGCTTCCTCGAGCGCGGCGATGAGCTCCTTGGTGGTGTCGAGCACGCGCTGCAGGTCGTCACCGCTCGCTTGTTCAACATGAAAACCCGTGCTTGCAACTACCGGCACGCCAAAGCGCGTGGCCAGCGCCGCCGCGATATCGTGCGCCGGGATCTCGTCTCGATGGCACGGAACGGCCAGGATGCTCACCGTTGCCGTACGGCCGGGCTCGGGGCGCGGAATGGCCTGCGCCGTGGCGCCCAGGTGCGCAAACTCCGGCGAGCAGGCGTACACCGCCATGCCTCGCGGCGTCACCGTCAGCTGGGCCTCGAGCGCAAACTTGCCCTCGCCCACTGCAACCTTTGTCGTGTGCATACCCATGGGCTCTCCTGCCGCTTGCGATGTACCTGAGACCATCTTCGCCTGTATTGCGACTATACAGGCAAGCCCTCCATGTGACAAAGGGACTGCCCCTTTGTCACATTCTGTTAGAGTTGCAGGAAGTGAATCCCGCTTATTCATGCGACATTGGAGTGACAACCTTGACCGCCGCAACCACGCCTAAAAGTAAGCCAACCGCCGCCGCGCTCTCCCCCGCGCGCACCAAGCTCTGCCTGGCGCTGCTCGTGCTGTTGGGATTCTCGCTCGGCTGCTCCGAGTTCGTGGTCATCGGCATCGAAAGCGACTTGGCAACGGAACTCGGCATATCACTTGCCACTGCGGGCCAGCTCATCAGCGTGTTTGCGCTCGTCTACGCTATCGCGACGCCGGTGCTCGCGCTCAGCACGGGGCGATTCCGCCGCTACCAGCTGCTCGTGTGCTATAGCGTCGTCTTTGTGCTCGGCAACCTGGTCATGGCGTTGGCTCCCAACTTCCAGGTGCTGTTTATCTCACGCATTGTCCTGGGCTCTGTCTCGGGTGCGCTGCTCGCCGTGGGCGTGACGTACATCCCTGAGCTGCTATCCCCGCAGCAAACCTCACTTGCCATCTCGGTCGTGTACGGCGCGTTTTCCGTGGCGATGGTCTTTGTGACCTCGATTGGCAAGTTTGTGGCCGACACACTCGATTGGCACGTGGCCATGTACGGCACGCTGACCTTTGCCGTTTTGATCTGTAGCGCGCTCGTGGCGTTTATGCCTCGCGCCGGGCAGACCGATGAGCCCGCCACCTTCCGCGAGCAGGCGGGGCTACTACGCGAGCCGAGTATCATCACCGGCATGCTCATCTTCTTGTTTGGCGTGGGCTCGGTCTACGTATTCTACGGCTACGTGACGCCTTATCTGGAGCAGGTGCTGGGCATGGATACCGTTCAGGCGAGCACCACACTTATGGCCTATGGCGTGTTCTGCCTGATCTCGAACATCCTGGGCGGATGGATCGATGCGCGTTTTGGCATGAAGGCGCTGCTGGTTACGTTTGTGCTGCAGGCGGCGGCACTGCTCGGGCTGTTTGCCGTGGGCGCCGCCATGCCGCTCGCGCTGGTCTTTGTCTTTAGCCTGGCGATGCTCATGTACCTGTTCTCGGTGTCGTGCATCACGCACTTTATGGACGTGGCACGCAGCCGCCATCCCAAGTCGATGGTACTCGCAAGTTCGGTTGAGCCCATGGCGTTTAACGTCGGCATCTCGTTTGGCACCGCAGTGGGCGGCGCCGTGGTAAGCGGAGTTGGCATTGCATATGTAGGCGCGGTCGGTGCCGTGTTCTCGCTTGTGGCCTGGGCGCTCACGCTGGTGACGATTAAGTTGGCTCGCTGGGAGCGCCGTCGTCAATCAGCACAGCCCCGGATGCAGGCATAGGGGCGAACATAGCCCAAGGTGGCGAGCAACCGGTGAAAACCGTCCCATACGAGTAGTGTTTATCCGCCTGCAAGCTCCAGCAGTGCAATTTCGTGTACTTCAGATACACACTTTTCCACTATTTCGTGTATTCCAAGTACATGAAATCGTACTAAACTATGTATCTGAAGTACACGAAATTGGAAAGGCGGCCCCATGCGCAGATCAATCGAATCCGTTATCGAATCATGGGCGACAAAGGACGCGTCGCGCCCCATCCTCATCCGTGGTGCGCGACGCGTAGGCAAAACGTACGTTGCCGAGGAAATCGGCAGACGAATCGCCGGCGATGCGTTTGTCAAACTCGACTTTCAGACCGATCTTGAGCTGATCGCTCCGCTGTTCGACTGTCCCACCGACGACGTTGACGCCATCGTGGCGCGAATCTCAGACTATAAACGCACCCCCATTCGCAAAGAAACCGCCTTCATCCTGTTTGACGAGGTGCAGCTCTGCGAACGGGCGCTCAACTCGCTTCGCTTTTTTTCGGGTTCGGGCTGGCGCATATGCGCGACCGGCAGTCAGCTCGGCGTCGCCACGCGCAAGCGCAAGTTGCCTTTTCCCAGCGGCGTTCGTCAAGAGACCATGCATCCTATGTCGTTCGAGGAGTTTCTCTGGGCGCTCGACGAGGAGCAGATGGCCAATGCCATTCGTACCCACGCCGGCACGCTCGAGACCTACGCCGCGCACCAAGCCGCGCTCAGCCTGTTTCATCGATACCAGATCGTGGGCGGCATGCCCGCCGCCGTCAACGCATATCGCAAGACGTTATCCATCGAGGATGCGCGCGTCGAGCAGCGCGAAATCGACGAGACCTATACCGCCGATATGACCGACCCCGAAAACGGGATCAGCGGCGTGGCGGCGCGCAAGGTCTGGCGCTCCATTCCGTCCCAGCTGCTGAGATCGTCCACAAAAAAATTCAAGTACTCCGAGGTCGAACGCGGAGGCCGTCGCGCCAAGCTTATCGAGCCGCTCGACTGGCTCGAAGGCGCCGGCATCATATCGGTCAACAACCTGACCGAAGGCATCGAGCCTCCCCTCGTTCCCTTCGACGACGAAGATGGAAGTTTCTTTAAGGTCTATCTTCTCGATACCGGCCTCATGTTCTACAAACTCGGCATCAACCCGCGGCTCTGGCTCGACCTCAAAGAGGATTCCGCCATAGCGCTATCTTCCGACTTCCGAGGCGCCCTGGCGGAAAACTCGGTCATGCAAGCATTTTCGGGCAATAGCTTGCAGACGTATTACTGGGTGCCGCCGTCGTCTTGGAAGACGACCGGCGAGCTCGATTTTTTACTTCAGACCGACCGTATGGAAATTGTGCCCGTCGAAGTAAAGTCCGCACGTAACGTGCGCGCGAGAACCCTCGGGTCGTTTATGGACAAAGCCCGATCGCCATATGCCTACATTTTGTCCGAGAACAATTTTTCCCGCAGCGAAACCGATGACGGGCGCGAGCTGCGCCACCTCCCCTTGTACGCAGCGGGCTTTATTGGAGCAAACTGCCTCAAGAGCAGTCTGTAAGCCCTGCGCGACCGCCTAGAAAGGAAGCCGCTCATGCAACGCATTCTTTTTATCTGCTATGGAAATATCTGTCGCTCGACGATGGCTGAGTCCGTGTTTACCGAGCTGGTGCGGCGCGCCGGGCGCGCGGGCGAGTTTGTCATTGACTCCGCTGCGACCTCAACTGAGGAGATCGGCAACCCGCCGCATCATGGCACGGTCGCCAAGCTGCGCGAAGTCGGGATTCCCGTCGTTGCGCACCGTGCCCGCCAGGTGCGTCGCGCGGAGTATGGCGACTGGGATCACATTGTCTATATGGATGCTGAGAACGCGCGGGGCCTGCGTCGCATCTTTGGCGACGCAGGCCCCGACGGAAAGATTACGCGCTTGCTCGATTGGACCGAGTGTCCCGGCGACGTGGCCGACCCCTGGTACACCGGCAATTTCGATGCCACCTACCGCGATGTGCTCGCCGGTTGCACCGCTATGCTCGAGCAGCTGTAGGTTCGTGGGCGCACGAACCGCGCCCACGGCATAAATCGAGCGTAGATTTTCTCCCACTTTGAGCGTTCAAGTGCGCTCTATACGGGAGAAAATCCACACTCATGAATGTGACAAAGGGACTGGCCCTAGACCGGCTTGACCTCCAGCTTTATCCCCTCGGCGCAGGAGTCGCCCAAAACATCCGAAAGGGCCCAGGTCGCATATAGCGGCAAATAGAGAACCGCTCCGTTGCGCTCAACGTTGCCTCTCGAGAAAACAATCCCGAGCCTTACGCCATATTCAGCCGTATCAAGCACATGACCGAGCGCAGCGTGCGCGTGGTAATAGGAGCCCGATTTAACCTCGATCGGAACAGCCGTCCCATCCGGTCCATCGACCACAAAGTCCACTTCACCGCGCTTTTTTGTCTGATAGTAGTAAAGCTGGCGATTTTGGGCAGCCAGCTGCTGGGCCACCACGTTTTCGTAAATGCCGCCCAGATTGGGCTCCTTGCTATCAAGAAACGCCGCTTGGGCGACTCCGACGGCGTAGCGCGCCATCAACATGCCCGTATCCGATTGATATAGCTTGAACTGCGATGGCCGTGCCGTCTTGAGCAAGGGCGATTTTGGCTCGGTTACGATATCGGCTTTGAGAGCAACGCCGGCATCGACAAGCCATACAAAATCTCGCTGATACTTCTCGTAGTGAGCCTTGGGGTCAATGGAATTGAGCACGAAGCGCTTGTTTTCGCCCTCGAGCATAATAGGGAGCTGATCGTAAATGCTCTGCACCTGAAGGGCTCGCCCGCTTGCATACTTGGAGATATCCCGCCGGTACTGTTCGTTGAGCTCTGACTGTAGCTGACGAACAGAGGCAAGGTCGCCCTGCGTGTCAAGGAAACGCTGCACGACCTCCGGCATTCCGCCGACAACGGTATAGGTCCTGAAGTTTGCCATCATCGCGTCATGAATGTAATCAGGAACGGGCCTCTCGCTGATACACGCGTCACGTATCGTTTGGCGAGCCCCCTCGCTCACCCCGGTTGCCCAGCAAAACTCCTCAAAATCGAGCGGGAACATCCTAAGCTCGTGGACATACCCCACGGGATAGGACCTGACGCCCTTGAACTGAGTCCCGAGCATTGACCCCGAAAACGCCCAGCGGCACCTCCCGTCCTCAACAAGGAACTTTGCCATCGTCATGATGTCGGGGGCCTCTTGGACCTCATCGATAAACACGAGCGTTTTGCCTGGCGCAATCGACTTTCCCGAAAGAAGCGTCACCCTGCTGATGAAATCATCGGCATTCCGCGCCTCGAGAAGAGCATCTTTTGCCTGGCGGTTTTCCATGAGGTTAAGCTCGATGTAGGTTGCATGGTTGGCTTTGCCAAATGCGCGAATCGAATAGCTTTTGCCAATCTGGCGAGAACCCGTAATGAATAAGGCCTTTTGCTCGGCAGACTTCAGCCAACGCTCCAGCTCTGCCGCTATTTTCCTACGCAGCATAGGCTCTCCCCTCAGTGTCATCAAATGAAATGCAAAGTTTTATACGCTTGATTATCGATGAAACGCAGAATTTTTAAAACCTAAAATCTGATGAAATGCAGAGATTTGAGATTATAAGCAAAAAGAAGGGACACCACCCGCGAATGTGACAAAAGAACTGTCCCTTTGTCACATTGCGCTCAGCTACTCGTCGACGACCTCGGCAAGCCAAACGTTCAGCGTATCGACCTCGGGGCAGCAGAACTTTGCCGTACCGGGCTCGTTGCCAGGCACGGTTCCGCCGTAGCGCAGGATATCGATATAGGGAAAGCCCACATGGCAGGCCATGGCGCACATCTTACCGCGGTCTCGGTCGAAGTCAAAGACATCGCCCGGCTTATGACCATGGTGGCAGCGACACGCACCCAGCTGGTCCACGCAGCTCACGCGGATACGCGGACGCTTGCCCCGCGGCGCACCGAACGGCTTGCTCTCGCCCGCAGGCTTGACGCCGCCCTCGCCGGCGTTACTCATGGTCAATCACATCCAGGCAGGCCTCGATGGGAAGGCCGGCCGACTTGTCCTCTTGGTCGGCATTGCGCTCGATAAGCTCGGCCACCACACGCATAGCGTCGGTCGTCGCACGTTGCAGGCTCCAGCCGGCCATAACGCGACCCACGAGCACCGACGAGAACGTATCGCCCGTGCCCGGGAAATACACTGGGATCAGCTCAAAGGGAATCGTAAAGTACTCTCCCGCCACATGGTCGTAGCCGATAACGGCACTCGCCCCGTCGACCTTTGCGCTCGTGATGACCACCGACTTGGCGCCCAGCGCGAGCATGGCATCCACGAGCGTACGAGCCTCGTCGGCCGTAATCTGCTCGGCCATAGGCGTATCGGTGAGCAGACACGCCTCGGTATAGTTGGGCACCGCGTAGTCGGCGCACTCGACCAGGCTGCGCATAAGGCCGATGGTCGACTCGGGCACGCCAGCGTAGAGCCTGCCGTTGTCGGCCATGATGGGGTCGACGAACACCTTGGTGCCCTTTTGCGCGCGGCGGTGGCAAAAGTCCGAGATGATGCGTGCCTCTTCCTCGGTCACGATAAAGCCGGTCGAGATGGCGTCGAATTCAAAGCCGAGCTCCTCCCAGATGGCGAGACTCTGGCGGACATACTCCGTGGTGTCGTGGATGTAGAACTTGGGATAGTTGAGCGTATCGGACACAAGTGCCGTCGGCAGGTTATGGATACGGTAGCCCATGTGCGACAGCACCGGCAGCATGGCGGAAAGCGCGACCTTGCCGTAGCCGCACATATCGTTAATCAGCAGCAGCTGAGTATTCTTCATGAAAGTCCCCCTTGGATCGGGCGCGGCGCAACGGCGCCACAGTGCAACTAAGTGTAGCGCAGGGGACGTTGCGAGCGGAGTCGAGCAGTGCGAAGGGCAAATTGTTGCGGAAAGGTTTCGGAAAATGACCCCTTTTCCTCCGTCCCCAAGCAGTCGTTGGGGACGTTCTTAAACGACTAGTCAAACAAGAACGTCCCCAACGACTACCTTTTGGCAAGTTTGAATCAAGGCAACGCCGATGTTTTGGCGAAGTCAGCGAAAACCCGCCAGAGCGAGCAAGGTGCCTTGAAACGAGGCGGCATTGACCTTTTGGTCATGCCGCCGAAGTTGAAAGGCAGATTGCCGCTCTGGCGGGTTTGCAGCGTCGAGCCGTTACGCGGTTTGGTAAAACCGCGTAACCACTAGTTTGGTACCTTGACAATCAATCTATGCGCTCCTAAATTAGTTAGGCACAAAACAATTCATCTACCTAACTAAGGAAAGGAGCGAAGCTTAGATATGTGTGTTGAACCACTCGTCCTTCCGCATGAGCCCGGCGGTGACCCGTCGCAACCGGTAGACATACCCGAAGCGGTCAGCGCCGAAGACAAACTCGCCAAGCGCATCCTGAGCGGCCTGGGCTTTTGCGGCCATTACATGCATTTTCATGGCGGAGGCGTGTCCGGCAAGGCGCCCATCATCTGCCTGCTGGCCAAGCAGCCCGGCGGCGAGATGTCGCAGCAGGAACTCGGCATGCACTTTGACCTCAAGCCGGGGTCGCTTTCCGAGATCCTGTCCAAGCTCGAGCTCAACGGCCTCATTGAACGCAGCCGTAACCCCAAGGATCGACGGCAACTCACCATTCGCCTGACCGAAACCGGCCGGGAAAACGCCCGCATCGACCAGGCGGCCCGCATCCGCTTTAGAGAACGGGCCTTTAGCGCGCTCACCCATGACGAGCGCGAGGACCTCGCCGAAATGCTCGATAAAATCCGTGTAACCTGGGAGGAACTGGATGATTAAAACCCTCATGGGCAGCATCCGCGACTATATGAAAGTCGCTGTTGCCACGCCATTGCTCGTGCTTGGCGAGGTGCTCTGCGAGATGCTGATTCCATTTATCACCGCCAACCTGATCGACGCCATCAAAGACGGCACCACCGTAGCCGAGATGCTTCCCACCGCAGGCTTTTTGGTGCTCATCGCGCTGACGTCGCTTGCTTTTGGCGCCGCTGCCGGCGTCACCTGCAGCCATGCGAGCTGCGGCTTCGCCAAGAACCTGCGTCACGACCTGTTCTACAAGATCCAGACGTTCAGCTTTGCCAACATCGATGAGTTCTCGAGCTCCTCGCTCGTCACGCGTCTGACCACTGACATCAACAACGTTCAGCAGGCCTTTATGATGATCATCCGTATCGCCGTGCGCGCGCCGCTGGTCTTGATCTTCGCTTTTACCATGGCATTTATCATGGGCGGCAGCGTCGCCATGGTCTACCTGGTCATCATTCCGCTGCTGGGCTTTGGACTGTTCTTTATCATCTTTAAGGTACGCCCCATCTTCTCGCGCGTGTTCCACAAGTACGACGCACTTAACGAGTCTGTCGAGGAAAACGTCACCGGCATGCGCGTGGTCAAGAGCTATGTGCGCGAAGACTTTGAGAAGGAGAAATTCGCGACCGCCGCGCGCGACGTCCAGATGGACTTCACCCGCGCCGAGAAGCTGCTCGCCTTTAACAACCCCATGATGAACATCTGCGTCAACGGCGCGTTTGTCGTCATCATCTACCTGGGCTCCAAGCTCATTATCACGAGCCAGGGCACGCTGTTCGACGTGGGCCAGCTCTCCTCGATCTTTACCTATGGTTTCCAGATCCTTATGAGCCTGATGCAGCTGTCGATGATCTTTGTCATGGTGACCATGGCCGACGAATCGGCGCACCGCATTACCGAGGTGTTGGCCGCCGAGCCCACGATCGCCAATCCCGCCGAGCCCGTGCTCGAGGTTGCCGACGGTTCCATCGACTTTGACCACGTGAGCTTTAAGTATTCCGCGCATGCGAAGCGCCAGGCGCTCGACGATATCGACCTGCACATTAAGAGCGGCGAGACCATCGGTATCATCGGCGGTACCGGCTCGGCCAAGTCCACGCTTGTAAACCTCATCGCCCGTCTGTACGACGCCACCGAAGGCACCGTGCGCGTGGGCGGCATGGACGTGCGCGACTACGACCTGGACGCACTGCGCCACCAGGTCGCCATGGTGCTGCAGAAAAACGTGCTGTTTAGCGGCACCATCGCCGAGAC
>CAJMJM010000027.1 GCA_905213725.1 Collinsella aerofaciens | reverse complement strand
ACCAAAGGAGACGCGAGCAGGGCGAGAATCAACGATTCCATGGACTACCCCCTCCGCTCGGACAGGTCGCGCGAATCGAGCGAGTGGGAGTCGTCCCAAATGCGCCGCACGACGATGGACATGATGATGACGGCAAAGATGGCGTCGGTGGCGATACCGATCTCGATGATCTCGGGAGCGGTGGGGGCCAAAAGCGCGAGCGTCACGTGGCTGCCGTTTTCCATAAGGCAGTATCCAAAGATCTGCTTCATGATGTTGCGCTGCGAGATGATGCAGGTGAGGCCCACAAAGAAGTGAGCGAAGCTAATGGCGAGCGCAGGCGTTGCGACCTCGGCCGTGGGCAGGCTGATCTGCGTCACGACGGCAAAGCAGATCGCGACCTCAACGGCGATGATGCAAATGGCCCACGCGGGCTTAAGGCCGGCCTTGAGCGATGCGTCGCTCGGTTCGCCCATCTTCTTGTATGCGCGGTTGAGGATATAAGGGACCAGGACGACCTTAGTGATAAAGGCAGATCCGGCCCACATAAGCAGCTCCTGCGCACCGGTAGTGGCACCGAGCGTAGCGAGCAGCCCCACGAGCACCAACGACTGCACCGCATACCAGCTGATGGCGTGCTTGATGTTCTTTGAGACGACCACCATGGTGGACGTGACGATCAGAAGGCCGCCAAGGAAGTTGACGATCGAAAAACCCATGACGTTCTACCTCCAAACCGATCCAGCTGGCCGAAAGCGGGCCGCTGACGATAACCATGATGATGAGCACGATGAACACGAACGCCATCGCGCGGGGAAGCGGGGCTCCCGCAGCGACCTCTTCGCTCGGCTCGCCGGGCAGGCAATAGCCCATCCACTTGAGGAACCAGGCAAAGGTGGCAACCGTCTCGGCAACCATGATGCACACGAGCACCAGGATCGCGACGTTGCCGGCACCCACAGAAAAGCCGCCGGCGATGATCTGGAACTTCGAGAAGAACGTGTTCATGGGCGGCACGCCGGCAATGGCGAGCGCCGCGACACCGAAGCCCACGCCCGAGATCGGGTACTTCTTTACGATGCCGCGAAGCTTGGGCAGCATACGCGTGCCGAGCGTAAAGGAGAACGACCCGGCGATCAGGAAGGCTGTGTGAAAGTTGCGGCACACGGCAGCGGCAAAGGCCAGCGGGCGGCCAAAGACCGAAAGGCCCAGTCCTAAGAACACATAGGAGAGCTGGGCAATCGTGGAGAAGGCCAGCAGGCGCTTCATGTCCTTTTGCGGCAGGTACATAAGGAAACCAAAGAGCATGGTGACCATGGCGTCGATAATGGCAACCCAGCCCACGATCTCGGGAATCTCGCCGGCAGAGACGAGTGCACGCGCGAACACGCACACGCCGACCTTGACCATCGAGGCGCCATGCAGGTACGCCGAAACAGGCGTCGGCGCCTCCATAGCCGAAGGCAGCCACATGTACATGGGAACCTGTGCGGACTTGGCCCAGGCCGCAAACAGCACGAGCAAAAGGACGATAGCCTTGAGCTTGGCGTCGAGGCCGGCAATCGCGGTAATGGCGAAGGTACCGGTGTGGGCAAACACGATAGCGGCGCCCAGATACAGGCCGAGCGCACCGATATGCGTGATGATCAGGGCCTTCATGCCCGCCTTCTTGGCCGTAGGCGACATGTAGTAGCTAATGAGGCCCCAAGAGCACGCACCCGTGATCTCAAAGAACACGAGCTGGCCTAAAAGGGTCGAGCTATACACAAGGCCAGCCATGGCGCCGATGAAGGTCGCGAGGTACGCGTAGAAGCGACGACGCGGTGCGTCGGGATGCTCACGGTTATTCTCGCTCATATAGGGAATCGAATAGATCACGACAAGCAGGCCGATACCCACAAAGGCGGGCGCAAGCAGCGTGCTCATGCGATCGAAGGTGAATCCCATGACGAGGGTCTGCCCAAACGAGATCAGGGGGACCTGCGTGTCGGGCATGCCGGCGCCAGCGAAATTCGCGGCGAGGGCGATGGTGCAGACCGTCGAGACGGCGGCACCCAAAACGCTGAACCACTTGGCGTACGGACGGGGGAACAGGGCGACGAGCACCGAGGCCACCATCGGGGCCGCGATAGCGACCAAGCCGAGAAGGGACAGACTGACTGCAAATGACATTGTTTCTCCCTTCTCCTACACGCCGACGACCACGAAGACAAACGCCAGAACGGCGATGCCCACGACGGCCCAGGTCTGATTGCCAAGCACCTTAAAACGCGAGCGCGAGCAGGAGTTCTCGATCACGCCGCATACGACAAAATCGATCAGGCACTTCACCAGGAAGATGACTGCACCCAGAACAGCGGCGGCGCCCACGGTCGCGGGCTCGCCCCAGGGGACGAAGATCGCGCAGAACCAGGCGACGACCAGGACCTGCTTCATGGACATGGCGAGCTTGGCCATCGCAAGCGACGGGCCGGAAAGCTCGGCGAGCGGGCCCTCCTGAAGCTCCTGCTCGGCCTCGGCCTGATCAAACGGCAGCTTGCCGAGTTCCATGTAGCAGGCAATCGCAAAGGCGATGCCGGCGAGGATTACGGCGACCGGCGCGTCGATGGCGCCCGTCATGATGTGCTGACCCATGGTGGCGATGTCGGTGGAACCGCACACCAGGGCGGCGGCAAACAGCGCCAGCAGCATGGACGGCTCGATGAGCACGCTCATGAGCAGCTCGCGGACGCCGCCGATACCGGCGTAGGCGTTGGACGAATCCACGCCGCAGAGGGCGAAGAAGAAGCGGGCGAGCGCCAGGCTGTACATGATGGTGATGGCGTCACCAAAGACCGGGATGGGGCTTTGCGCCGTAAAGAGCGGCAGGCCCATCGCGAGCATAAAGGCGACGGCGAAGAACAGCGGCGGCATAATGCGCAGCGCAAAGCTCGCGTCCTCGCTCTGGGACTCGGGGCGCGCAAAGAGCTTGGCCAGGTCGCGATAGTCCTGCATGATGCTGGGGCCGCGACGGTTGTGCATCTTGGCGCGGATCACGCGGCCGAGACCGGAGAAGAACGGCGCGACGGCCATGACGACCACGCCCTGCAGAACGGCAAGTACGATGTTGTTCATGCTCTCCCCTCCTTAACCCATTTGCACGGCGAGCACGAGGAACACCACGAGTGCCGCGACGATGTAGCAGATATAGATGCTGTAGTTGCCACCCTCGAGCTTAGTCGCGAGGTCGGCGAGCTTCTCGACACCCTTATGCGGGGCATCGACGAGAACCTTGTCGGGTACGGGCTCCACAGCCTCGGCCACACCGGTGAGCTTCTGGAAGAAGTGCGCGATGGACCAGCAGACGGCCGTGCAGCGGTCGCGCAGCGTGTAGAGCGGCTGCATAAACCAGGACACCTCGGAGGCAAAGGTCGTGGCCACGACGGGCATATGCTCGTTGGGAGCATAGCCGCATGCCCACGGCTGGGACTTCTGCACCTTGCCGACGGTCTTGAGCTTGCGATAACCGCAGGCAAGACCGACGAGCACCACGAGCGCAATAGCGATCGCGGGCGTGGAGGTGGCAGCGCCGGAGTACTGGTTCATGAGCTCCATGCCCTCGGCGGCAAACACGCCGCCGTACGGATGCAGCACGGACGCGGCGACATCGACCAGCACGGGCGCGATCACGGGAGCGCCAATGCCCAGCACGACGCAGATGGCCGCGAGCAGGCCCTGCGCGAACACCATGGGGGCGGGAACCTCCTTGGCATTGGCCGCAGCCTCGGAACGGGGCGCGGAGGCAAAGGAGACGCCATAGGCCTTGACGAAGCACGTGACAGCCAGCGCGCCGGTAATGGCAAGCGCGACGGCAGCGAACACGGCCACGATCATGACGGCCTTGTCGCCCTGCATGGCGGCATTAAACAGCGACTGGTAGGTAAACCACTCGGAAACAAAGCCGTTAAAGGGCGGGATGGCCGAGATGGCAAGCGCGCCAACGAGGAAGCAGATGGCCGTTGCCGGCATACGACGGAACAGGCCGCCCATCTTCTCCATATTGCGCGTACCCGTAGAGTACAGCAGCGCACCGGCGCCCAAGAACAGCTCGCCCTTAAACATCGCGTGGTTAAACGTGTGGTAGAGGGCGGCCATCAGAGCCAGGACGGCGATACCGACCGAGTTGAGCGCCATGGCGGCCATGGAGGCACCGACGCCGAGCAGAATGATGCCGATGTTCTCGACGGAGTGATAGGCCAGCAGGCGCTTGATGTCATGCTCCTGCAGGGCGAAGGCCACGCCGAGAACCGACGAGATCGCACCGAAGACCATGACCATAAGGCCCCACCAAACCTGAACGCCCGAGGCGGAGAGCAGGTCGAGACCAACCTTGAGGATGCCGAAGATACCGATCTTGATCATGCCGCCGGACATGAGGGCCGACACGTTGGACGGCGCCTCGGGATGTGCCTTGGGCAGCCAGCCGTGCAGCGGGATGATACCGGCCTTGGCGCCAAAGCCAAAGAAGGCGAGCACGAAGCACACGGATGCGACCGCGGGGCTAAACTGCGTAGCGCGGAAATCCGCAAAGGCAAACGAGCCACCGGCGAAGTTGGTCATGGTGAGGAAGCTCGCCATGATGAGCACAAAGCCCACGTGTGCGATCACAAAGTAGAGCCAACCGCCGTGGATGGAATTCTCGTTCTCCTCGATCACGACCAGGAAGTACGAGGTCAGCGACATGAGCTCAAAGGCGACCAGGAACCAAAACACGTTGTCGGCGGTGATGACGAGCATCATGGACGCCACGAAGGTGTTAAAGAAGAAGCCAGCGCGGCCCTTTTTGCCCGGGTACTCATCAAAGTAGTTGAGACCGTAGATCGAACCGGCAAACGCGAGCACCGAGATGAGCGCCACGAACAGGCCGGACAGCTGATTGAGCAGCAGCTGGAAATGGGCAAACGGGAAGAACACGATGGTGTCGACCGACGTGACATCGCCCAGCACGGCCTGTATACCGGGAACAATCGAAAGCACCGCGGCGACGGCGCCGATAAGGCAGCCGGCGGTGTTGGCGGCGTTATCGGCCTTAATCAGCAGAACCGAGGCGAGCGCACCGATGCACGAGACGGCAAGCGATGCGATAAACAGCGTCATGCTATCCATTGTTTACGCTCCCTTCTGCTTTCTCGGACAGGCCCTGGGCCACAGCGGTAGCGTCGACGACGGGACCGTTTTCGATCGAGCGCAGGCGCTTGGCCTCGTCGAGCTCACGATCGGCCGCGCCGCCCATGACGGTCAGCGCCTTGGTGGGGCACGCCGCCACACAATGTGGGCCGTCCGGATCAAAGGCGCACAGGTCGCACTTGACAGCGCAGGTGTACTGGCCGGGAGCCCACGTAAGCAGGCTGCTCAGGGACTTAGGATACGAAGGCGTCGGGTCGCACATGCCTGCGACACCGGCGATAGACGTGCCATCAGGATGGATGGCTCCGAAGGGGCACGCGATGGCGCACAGCCTGCACCCGATGCACTCCTGCTCCTTGACGTGGATGCGATCGCCATCGTGCTCGATGGCATTCACCGGGCAAACCTCGGCGCAGGGGGCACCCTCGCAATGGTGGCAGGCAAGGGCGGCCGAAATACCGCCGGTCTTCACGAGCGCCAGGCGCGGCGTATCCTGAAGACCCTGCATCCGGTGGGCGTCGGCACAGGCGGACTGGCATGTTCCGCAGCCGATGCACCTCTCCGGGTTGATGTCGATGAAGCGGTTCATCCCCACTTCCTTTCAAAATAACGGGCCGGGCTCCCGAACGTTCGGGACGCCCGGCCCAAATAGCCAACGAGAACGGGACTACACGATTTGGTTCACGTGCGTCTCGTCGTCGAACTTGGCGGCGCCGGGCTCAATGTCCTGGGGAGCGGCGGCGTCCACCAGAGCCTGCTTGAGCTCGGTGTACTGACGCTCCACCTCGCCCTCAGCCCAGACCTGGTCGGCGATAGCGTCGACCTGGCAGGCGGAGAACTTGTCCTCGGGCGTGTGCGAGACCGGGTCGACCTTGTGAATGGTCAGCTCGTTGCACTTGCCGATCCACCACTGGTAGGTCATGTAGACCGTGCCCTTGTTGATGCGATCGCTCACGTCGGCACGGCTGTATACCTGGCCGCGGCGGCTGTGAATCGAGACGATGTCGCCATTCTTGATGCCGCGTGCCTCGGCGTCCGCGGGATTCATGCGGACAAAGCCGGGCTCGTCGGCAAGCAGCGCCAGCGTCTTGCAGTTGCCGGTCATCGAGCGGCAGCTGTAGTGGCCGACCTCGCGGACGGTGCACAGGATGAGCGGGTACTCATCGTCGGGAAGCTCGGAGGGCGCCTCCCAGTCGTGCGCCATCAGGTTGGCGCGGCCGTCCTTGGTGGTGAACTTGCCACCAGCGAACATGTCGGGCGTACCGTGGTCGTTCACATCGGTGCTCTTGACCGGCCACTGGGCGTAACCGCCCTCGGGAGCCATCTTCTCGTAGGTCGCGCCCACAAAGTTGGGGCACAGGCTAATGCACTCATTCCAGATCTGCTCGGTGTTGTCATAGTGCATGGGGTAACCCATGCGCGTAGACAGATCCGCGAAGATCTCCCAGTCGTGACGGCACTCGCCCTTGGGCGGAACGGCCGCGTCAAAGTGCTGGAAGCTACGGTCGGATGCGGTAAAGACACCCTCGTGCTCGCCCCAAGAGGTAGCGGGCAGGATGACGTCGGCGAGCATGGTCGTCTGCGTCATAAAGATGTCCTGGCAAATGAACAGATCCAGCTCGGAGAGCGTCTTGCGCATACCGGCCGAATCGGGCTCGGTCTGCACCGGGTCCTCGCCGTAGTTGTAGAAGCAGTGCACCTTGCCCTCGTCGACCAGGTGGCCCAGGTCGGTGAGCTTGTAGCCCTCCTCGAGCGGGAGCTTTTCCTCGGGCACGCCCCAAGCCTTGGCAAACTTGGCACGCACTGCCGGGTCGGTGACCTTCTGGTAGCCAGGGTACAGGTTGGGCAGCATGCCCATATCGCAGGAGCCCTGGACGTTATTCTGACCGCGCACGGGCGCGAGGCCGGAATTGGGTTTGCCGATCTGGCCGGCAACGCAGGCGATGGAGGCGATGGTGTGCACCGTCTTCAGGTTCTGCTTCTGCTGGCATACGCCCATGCCCCAGCCAATGATGGCAGAGGGCTTCGCCGTGGCGTACATCTCGGCAGCTTGGTGGATCAGCGCGGGCTCGACACACGTGATGTCCTGTACGGATTCGGGAGTGTAGGTCTTGATGGTCTCCCACCACTCGTCAAAGCCGTTCGTATGCTCGGCGACGAATTCCTTGTCGTAGAGGCCATCGTTGACCAAGCAGTTGGCAAAGGCGTTGAGGAACGCAACGTTGCAACCGTTCTTGATCGGAAGGTAGAGATCGGCGATACGCGCGGTTTCGATATGGCGCGGATCGGCGACGATGATCTTGCAACCCTTTTCTTTGGCTCGCACGATACGCCTTGCGACGATGGGGTGCGAATCGGCAGGGTTATAGCCGAAGAGGAAAATGCAGCCCGCATCCTCCATACCGGGGATGGAGCATGACATGCAACCTGAACCAACCGTGTCCATCAGACCGAGGACAGTAGGGCCGTGTCAAGTACGGGCGCAGTTGTCCACGCTGTGGGTGCCGATGCACGCACGCGTAAACTTCTGCATGACGTAGTTCGCCTCATTGCCGCCGCCTCGCGAAGAGCCGGTGGTCATGACAGCGTTAGGACCATATTCGTCAATTATGGCCTGCATCTTAGATGCGGTGAAATCCAGTGCCTCGTCCCAGCTTACGCGCTCAAGATCCGCGCCCTTGGTGCGGCGGATCATCGGGTGCAGTACGCGAGGAGTCAAGATCTTGGTGTCGTTGATGAAGTCGTAGCCGCTCATGCCCTTAAGGCACAGCTCGCCCTGATTGGTGATGCCGTTGAGCGGTTCGGTACCCACAACCTGGCCGTTTTGGACCAGGAGGTTAAACTGGCAACCGGCGCCGCAGTACGGGCAGATCACTTTATGCTTCTCCATGACACCCTCCTTCCTTTTTCTGCTACCGAATGCTCGGTACTTATTTGACAATCATTGGGCCTGTATGGCCACCCGCCTACGCCTCGTTTTCGATGGCGGCGCGGGCACGCTCGGCAGTCAGTTCTGCCAGGCGCTCCTCGTCTACCAGGGTGAGGCCCTTGGTCGGACAAGCCTCGGCACACGCCGGACCGCCGGGACGGTCCACGCACAGGTCGCACTTGAGCACGAAGCTCTTAGTCTGCGAACCTACGCGCACGTCGCCCATCAAGACGGGGACCTGCGTGGTCGCCACGCTCACGGCGCCAAAGGGGCAGGCCATGACGCAGCTCTTGCAGCCGATGCAGTTGTCCTCGTTGACGCCGATGCGATGGTTCTTTGGATCAAAGAACAAGGCGCCCGTGGGGCAGGCCTTGGCGCACGGGGCATCCTCGCAGTGGTGACATGCCACCGGCGCGGAAATCTCGTAGGTGCGCGTTACGCGCAAGCGAGGTGCGGCGATGTTGCCGGGAATATCGTGTGCTTCGATGCACGCCGCCATACAGGTTTGGCACCCAATGCAGCGTGAAGAATCAGCCACGACTCGTTTATTGCCCATGTTGTTCACTCCCTCCTGAATCCTATGCCGGAGAGACCCTGCCGACGTTGCCCCGGACCGCCCGTGGTCCGGCATCGGCGTATCGAGTGCATGCGGCGAAACAGGCACTTCGATAGAATTCCTCCAACGATATACAGGTTTAATATACGCAGTTGCAGGGGGCAAACTTGAGCATAGGCCCTACAATACGGGTGTATTGCAGGGGTTTTAGCAGGTTGGAATTATTCTCTAGAAGCTATAAAGGTGAGTGTATTACATGCGTACACCTCTGAGATTTTTACGCACTCTCATTTTGGATGTACTACGCTTGTATTCGTGTTAATGGTTATTTACTTGAGCGAAATAAAGTAATAGTTATAAGATGCTCGGGTATCGGCATGTGCCGCATTTGACCGACTATATTGCACGCTCATTAAGGGGGCCAGTGATGTCATCGACTCAAAAAAAGAGCCATCCTGCAGGTGCGCATTCGCGAGGAAGACAAGCAGCATGCCGAGCATCTCTACGCCGCCATGGGCACATCGCTTGCCGAGGCCGTTCGCCTTTTTGTCGCGCAGAGCATTTTGATGCGCAAGCTTCCCTTTCAGCCGGTCGCCGTGCGCTCAAAGGACGGCACCGCCGCCTATGGATCGCTCAAAGCATATGGGGACCCCAATCGCCGCTCCGAGGAGCGCAATGCCTGGATTGAGTACCTTGCTACAGAAAGCGACGATTCGATTTTGGGTCCCGAGGAAGTAGATATCCATGAGTAGCACCATCATCGACGAGACCGTCATCCTACGCTACCTGCTTGACGACGACGAAGTTCTGTCACCGCGCGCCGCCAAGGTCATCGCCACACGCACCGCTCGCGTCTACCCCGAAATCATCACGCGCGTCGTGGTCACGCTGCGCGACGTCTATAAGGTTCCCCGCGTTGAGATTGCTGCGGCCTTGAAAAGGCTGCTCGATGACGTCATGGTCGACGAGCCCACCGTTGTCGCCCTTGCCGTCAAACTCTTTGGCAAGACCCATATGGACTTTACCGACTGCCTCCTCGCAGCCCGAACCGCCATCTACAACGATGATGTCGTGAGCTTTGGCAAGCCCATCATCCAAGGCATGATCGATTACCGTCGCAAGCGCCAACCCGCAGCCGACGCCCGCGACCGCGCCGCCGAAGCCCGCAGCCAGAGCACCGCCGCCACCATCGACAAGCTCCGCCACCAATCCCGCCACTAACCGACAGGCAACGGCATCGCCCGCCACTCAGCCCCATCCCCTCTTAAGTTGCGGTGAAATAGTTCCTAGATTTAGGCTTATTCGAGCCTTTCAGGAACTATTCCACCGCAACTTTCTGTAAGGGTGGTTTTTAGTGCCGCCGAGGGGCACTAATCAACCGTTTGCCGATATGTTTGGCTACGACTCATGACTCTGACCTGCCCCGTCAAGCTTTTGGTCAGTTCATGGCAAGGTCAGGCGGGCCAAATATGGGATAGCGTAGTGTCATTCACTCCCCCTCGAGACCATGGGGTCGAAAATGAGTCATGATAAACGCTGTACCAAACCGCAATTAGAGCTGTTCTTCCGGTTATTCGAGGCCCATCATGGCGGGCACCTGTTTGTAGCTACCAAAAAATGGGATGAACGCTGTGCCTACGCGCTCATGCAAAAAGAGATGATTATTCGACTCTACAACCATGTCTACGCTGATCCCGCGTATTGGAATGACCTCGGCGTCGAAGATCGCATCTTTCAATTGGCATCCGCTATTGCAGTCGTTGAACCGGATGCCGTGTTTTGTGGAGCAACGGCGGCACTGCTCTATGGCATCGGTTCTGCATATTCGCTTCTCGACAAGGTGCAAGTGCTGCTACCGCGTTCCACCAGACGCGATATGTACGAATTCGTTGAATACCGACGCTGGCGGCCGGGCGACGTATGGCAGCTCGGCCCGTTTACGTTAACGGATCCATATCGCACGGTGGTCGACATCGCCCGAACGAGCGCTTTTCGATATGCACTAGGCTATGTCGACGGGTTGGCTCGTGAGTACGGTGTCGAGCGTGAAGAATTGCGTGCATATGCACAAGCGAACTGTCGCGGACTGCACGGCATTGCGCGCGCATTTGACGTTTTTGAACACATGGATGGCAGATCGGATAACGGTGGAGAATCCGAGGCACGGGCGGCAATGATTCTGGCGGGAGTTGCCGCTCCCGAACTTCAGGTTGAAATCACTCGACCGGGAAACGCCGGCTATTATTTGGCAGATTACGGCTGGCAGATGCCAGACGGCTCTTGGATGCTGGCTGAGCTGCATGGACTAGGCAAGTTTGAGGACGATGCCCAAAATGATCCGGAACATACTGCGGCAAAAACCTATCGAGCTGCCCTCGTGCGCGACGCGAACCTGCGTGCCATGGGCCACAACGTCATTCATTTCAAGCTCTCAGACACCCTCGATGTCAAAGCGTTCGGCTCCATGATGCGCGGCTACGGTATACCAACCACAAAACCCTACACAGACTCCTGACCGGCTGCCCTCATCTTCTCGGCAACAGAACCCATCATCGACCCAACCCGCTCGGCCTCAATAAGTTGCGGTGAAATAATTAAAGGATAAAAGCATTTTAGGCAAAAACAAGAACAATTTAACCACAACATAAGAGGGGATGTGGGGGACCCGGCATGTATATGAAAACGGCTCTGGCACCAAAAGGAGCCAGAGCCGTTAAAGATATCCTATGGAGCGGGCGACGGGAATCGAACCCGCGTCATCAGCTTGGAAGGCTGGGGTTCTACCATTGAACTACGCCCGCAAGATATGGTCGGGACGACAGGATTTGAACCTGCGACATCCTGCTCCCAAAGCAGGCGCGCTACCAAACTGCGCCACGTCCCGAAGGTGTTGAGCAGCTAAGGTCTAAACCTTGCGTGTCCCAAAGCGAAGGAAATTATAGGGGAGACTTCGCGCCTGTGCAAGCGACGATACCCTAGCTCCTCGAATGTGCGACAAACTGGCTATGGGCCAGGCCAATCACAAACGCCACCACGGCGACTGGCGCCCACGCGGCACCGATATCCGCCAGGGGCAATGCATCGAACGGCAGCCACGCGCCCGCAAAGAACGCGTCGCGAACCGAGGTGATCACACTCTGCACGGCAACCACGCCGCCGACCCAGACCCACACCTGCGGATGAGCGTCGCAAAAGCCGTGCACCAGGCCCATCAGTACCAGCACGATGGCGACGGGATACAAGGCGTAGAGCATGGGCACCGAAAACATGAGGATCATGTCGAGGCCCACGTTGGAGAGCACGCACGAAAACGCCGCGAACACAAAGGCGAGAATCGCAAAGGGACGGCGCATAGCCTCCTCGGAAGCCTCCGCTCCCCCTTCGACCACATACGTCTCGCAGAAGTAGCGCGAGCAGCAGCTGATGAGGCCGATGCACACGTTCATGCAGGCAAGGAAAAAGATCGCAAAGACCACGACCGTGCCGACAAGACCAAAGTGCATAGAGGCCGAACGGGCAAGGATGGCGGCGCCGTTGGTAGCATCGGGCATAACCGTGCCGAGCTGCATGCCGGCAAGCGCCAGGCCGCAGTAGATGACGGCCATGAGCACGCCGGCGATCACACCGGAACGCGAAATCTCGAAGGCCACGCGCTTGTCATCGGTAACACCCAGCTCGTGGATGGTCTCGGCGATGATAATGCCAAAGGCGAGAGACGCGAGCAGGTCCATGGTCTGGTAGCCGGTCAAAAAGCCTTGCACGGCGGCGCCTGCATCGTAGGGAGCTTGAGGCGCGGCAGCCGGTCCCAGCGGCGAGATCACGGCAGCACCCACGACCAGCACGATGAGCGCGATACGCGCGGGGCCCGTACTGCGACCGAGCACGCGCGTGATGACGCCCGGACGCTGCGTGAGCGCAAACGCGACGACGAAGAACCCGATGGCAAACACCAGACGTGCCGTGCCGAGCGAGACGCCCTCGGGCAGCAGTGGCACCAGCATCTCGAAGGCTGTGGAGCTCGTGCGCGGAATAGCCAGGCACGGGCCGATGGCCAGATACACTGCCGCGACAAAGAACTCACCAAACTTGGGGTGCACGCGGCCGGCAAGCTCGCGCGCCGTTCCGGCAAGCGCCACGGCGATAAAACCCATGACGGGCAGGCCGATGGCGGCGATGAGAAAGCCAAGCATAGCGACCGGCGTGGCAGAACCTGCCTGCAGCGCCAGCAGTGGCGGAATAATGAGGTTGCCGGCGCCAAAGAGCATCGAGAACAGGGCGATGCCGACGGTAACGACATGGTCGGAGCGTAGACCACGCGAGGCGGATGAGGCCATAAGAGCACCTTTCGAATCGAAACAAAAACGGGACGGGCATAAGACCCGTCCCGCAAGTATATACGCTCTAGCAGGCTAAATCGCGCAAAGCGTCAATCGCGGTGTCGACTTCCTCGTCCGTGTTGAAATACCCAAACGAGAAGCGAACGACACCCTGACGCTCGGTCCCTAGCGCACGGTGCATGAGCGGAGCGCAATGGGCACTGGGGCGCGTCGCAATCCCCCACCCTTGCATGAGCGCATCCGAGATCTCGGCAGAGTCGATATCACCCACGTTGAGTGAGACGATCGCCGAGCGCACGGGCTGGTCAAACGCACCGTAGAGCTTGATCTCCGGGATTTCGCGCACGCCAGCGAGAAAGCGATCCGCCAGTGCTCGCTCGTGTGCCGCGATCGCCTCGACTCCGCCTTGGGCCTCGATAAAGTCGAGACCTGCGGAAAGTCCCGCGATACCGTGACCGTTGAGCGTGCCCGCCTCGAGGCGAGTGGGCCACTCAAGCGGCTGCAGTGCATCGAAGCTGTGCACGCCGGTGCCGCCCATGGCCCACGGTGCCATGTCAATTCCCTCCGCCACGGCCAGGCCGCCGGTGCCTTGAGGTCCCATGAGCCCCTTGTGGCCGGTAAAGCACACGACGTCGAGCCCCATGGCGCGCATATCGATATGCGCCGTGCCGGCAGACTGTGAGGCATCGACGATCACCAGCGCGCCGGCCGCATGGGCCATGGCGGCCACGCGCGCAATGTCGACCTCATTGCCGGTCACATTGGAGGCGTGCGTCACCACCACGGCACGCGTGCCCGGCGTGACCAGCCGCTCGAGTTCGTCGTAGTCAAGCACGCCGCTCGCGTCGCAGCCCGCATGTTCAACGGTCACGCCCTGCTCTGCTGTCAGGCGGTTGAGCGGACGCAGCACGGAGTTGTGCTCGAGCACCGTCGTGACCACGCGGTCGCCGGGGCGCACCACGCCACAGATGGCGGTGTTGAGCGCCGCCGTAGAGTTGGGCGTAAAGCACACATGGTCCGCCCTCGGGCAACCTAAAAGGCGCGCGAGCTTGGCACGGCAACCGTGAATCGTACGAGCGGCATCGAGGGCACCCGACGTGGCGCCACGCCCGGCATTGCCGAGCGAGCACATCGCCTGCGTCACGGCATCGATCACCGTCTGCGGCTTGTGCATGGTCGTCGCCGCGTTATCCAGGTAGATCATCGCACGACCTCCCACATATCAATCACGGTATAGCCCTCGGTAGGAACACTCGCCGCGGCGAGTTCGGCGCGCAGCAGCTCCTCATCGGCAGGCGACGCCTTCCACGCCAAACCGCAGCCGGCAGCGACCTCCCCGGGCACGGGAATCGTTCGCCCGGGAAGGCCGCGCTCAATGCACAGGGACTCGCAACCCATGGCGGCCGCCGTGGTGGGGAACGTGATGACAAGCGCCGGGCGCTTCTCCCTCATGGCAACTCCAACCAATACGCTACGGGCGCACGACGCGCACGGCCTGCTCCATCTTCTCCACGATCACGTACATGTTGGTGACCTCGCCCACTGCAAGTTGGTCTTTAATGCCATAGTGGTCGAGGCAGGTACCGCAGGTGAGAATCTCGACACCCTGCTCAGCCAGCCCCTTCAGGTCGTCGAGCACCGGTGAGCCCTCGACGGTGAGCTTGGCACCGCCGTTGTAGAACAGCATGGTCGCGGGCAGCTCCTCCTGCTGCGTCACGGCAAAGATAAACGCCTTCATGAGCTTGTGGCCCAGCTCGTCATCGCCACGGCCCATGCAGTCGGTGTAGACGGAAATGACGAGCTTGCCCTCGCCGGCGCTGGCGTCGCAGAAGGCAGCGCCATCCTGCTCAGGATCGGCCACGGCAACGGCGCCAGAGGTCGCCACGGTCACGTGCCACTCGGCGTCAGAAACCTTCTCGACCGAGGCCGTGCAGCCCTTCTCCTGCGCCATCTTGGAGATGTTCTTGACGGCGGTCTCGTTGTCGACCGAGGTCACCACGGCACCCTCGCCATCAAGCTGTTTGAGTGCCTTAAGTGTCTTGACGACGGGCAGCGGGCAGGCATCGCCCATGGCATTGACTTCAATTTTGGTAGACATAGCTTTTCCTTTCGAAAGAACCGTTCTAGAGAACGGTAAACAGTTACATAAACGTGCGGGCTAGCGGACAACGCGGACGGCAGGACCGCCCGGCTCCGCCTCGCAAACGCGACCGACGACGGCGGCAACGCGCCCCTCGGCATGCAGACGACGCGCAAGCTCATCCACATCCGCCGCGGGCGCCGCAATAAGCAAACCGCCCGAGGTCTGCGGATCGTACAGCGCATCCAGCATGCCCGGCTCCAGGTCCTCGTCGGCCGCCACGCGCGGGCCAAAGAAGTCCTGGTTGCGGTAGGAGCCCGCGGGGATAATGCCCAGACGCGCCATGTCGAGCACCTGGTCAAAGAGCGGCACCGCCCCCGATGCAAGCTCAACCTGCACGCCCGAGCCCTCGGCCATCTCGCACGCGTGCCCGATCAGACCAAAGCCCGTAATGTCGGTGCAGCCGTGAAGCTCAAGTCCCTCGGCCAGACGAATCGGTGCCTCGTTGAGGGTGCGCATCGAGTCAAACATGGCTGCGGCCTCGTCCTGCTCGATGAGCTCGCCCTTAATGGCCGTGGTGATAATGCCCGAGCCGATGGCCTTGGTCAGCAGCAGAACATCGCCCACGCGCGCGCCGCTGTTGGCGAGCATACGGTCAAGCGCGACAAAACCGCTCACGGACAGGCCGTACTTGGGCTCGTCGTCGTTGATGGTGTGACCGCCCGCGATGGAGCAGCCGGCCTCGACGCACTTGTCGGCGCCGCCCGCCAGAATCTGACCGGCAACCTCAACGCCCAGGCAGCTCGGGATGCACAGCAAGTTCATGGCATGGCTCGGCCGCCCGCCCATGGCGTAGATGTCCGACAGCGAGTTGGCCGCGGCGATCTGGCCAAACAGAAACGGGTCGTCGACCATCGGTGGGAAGAAGTCGATGGACTGCACGAGTCCCAGGTTCTCCCCTACGCGGAAGACGCTCGCATCGTCGGAGGTATCGAACCCCACGAGCAAGTTGTCGTTATGCACATTGGGTAAATCGCCCAGGACCTGGGCGAGGGCTCCGGGGGCCAACTTAGCGGCTCAACCGCTCGCGGCAGTCATAGACGTAAGCTTAATCTGATCGTCAGCCATCGATACCTCCTCTCATCGGTCAATCATTTTCTCCCAGTATACGCATGAATGCGAGCCTACGGCGGATGCATTAATTGAGCGCCTGTGCGCGAATCGCCGCGCCGATGGCACCGGCGAAGCGGGCCTGGGGCGAGGTGGTGACCGGCGACCCCAGCAGCGCCGCCAGCCGCTCCACAACGTAAGCGTTCTCGCACAAGCCTCCCGTCAGGTAGTACGGAGCACCCGTCGCCTGCCCGGCCATAGTGGCCACGCGCGAGACCACGCTGTCGATCACGCCACGCGCAATGTTCTCGCGCGGCTCACCGCGACCGATCAGGCTGATAACCTCACTTTCGGCAAACACCGTGCACATGCTGCTGATCTTGGTGGGCTCACCGGAAAGCGCCAGGACGGCCATCTGCTGCTGGGAAATGCCTAGGCGGTCGGCCATGATCTCCAAAAAGCGCCCCGTGCCGGCAGCGCACTTGTCGTTCATGGCAAATTTGGCCACGCGACCGCCCTTGATCTGAATGACCTTGGTGTCCTGACCGCCCACGTCGATCACGGTGCCGTGGTCGCCAAACAGGCGCACAGCACCGGTACCGTGGCAGGTAATCTCAGTCACGACCTTATGCGCATAGGGCACGGCGACACGACCGTAGCCGGTCGCGATCA
>CAJMJM010000026.1 GCA_905213725.1 Collinsella aerofaciens | reverse complement strand
CTCCTGTACCTCCGAGCGTGTGGCCGCTGCCCGCGAGTTCTCGGTTTCGGCGGTTGCCGTGGCCGATGTCGCTCATGGCGATGACGCCGTGCTGCAGGAGTTGCCCGAGGGAACGAAGCTCGGCGTTGGCGCGCAGGCGGTTTGCGAGCTCGCGCGTCGCGACGATGTCGACTGCGTACTCGTCGCTATTGAGGGTGCCGCCGGTCTCGGGGCGAGCCAAGCGGCCTTGACCTCGAATAAGCGTCTTGCCCTTGCCAACAAGGAGTCCCTCGTCGTCGGTGGCGACTTGCTTATGCCGTTGGCGCAACCGGGCCAGCTTATTCCAGTCGACTCTGAGCACTCCGCCATCTACCAGTGCTATCAGGGGGAGAACCCGCGCGAGGCTCATTGTATTTGGCTCACCTGCTCGGGCGGTCCGTTCTTTGGCCGCACGCGCGACGAGCAAGATCGCGTGACGCGTGCCGATGCCCTCGCACATCCCACGTGGGCCATGGGTGCTAAGATCACCATCGACTCCGCCACCCTCATGAATAAGGGCCTGGAGCGCATTGAGGCCATGCATCTGTTTAACTGCGACCTCGATTTCATTAACGTGGTCGTGCAGCGTCAGTCCAAGATTCACTCTATGGTCGAGTTTGCCGACGGATCCGTGATGGCGCATCTCGGTGCTTCCGACATGCGTATTCCCATCCAGTTCGCGTTCTCGTATCCCGAGCGTTGGGATACCCCGGCGCCTCGTATCGATTTCCGCGAGCTGGGGCAGCTCACGTTTGATGCTGCCGACATGGATACCTTCCGCTGTCAGCCACTGGCCGAGCGTGCCGGCAAGACGGGTGGCACCATGCCGTGCGTGCTCAATGCCGCCAACGAGGTCGCCGTCGATGGCTTACTGCACGATGGCTGCAGCTTTACCGATATCGATCGCATTGTGGAATCCTGCATGGATGCCCACGATATGCAGGCGGTCGATTCGTTTGAGCAGCTTCGCGACATCGATGCGTGGGCGCGTGAAAAGGCTGCGCAGGTACTCGCCGCAACCCGTTCCTAACCCATAAGGATTGCTTTTTCGTTTTATGGATACTGTTCTGAGCGTTCTCTCATCGGTCTTTTGGGGCCTGCTGATGCTTTCCGTCCTCGTGTTTTTGCACGAGGGCGGCCACTTTTTGGCGGCGCGTGCCTGCGGCGTCCGTGTGACCGAGTTCTTTTTGGGCCTGCCGTGCCGCTTTGACATCCATTACACGTCGCGTCGCATTGGAACCAAGTTTGGCGTGACCCCGCTGCTGCTGGGTGGCTACGCTGCCATCTGCGGTATGGATCCGACCGATGTCTCCTGCGCCGATCGCGTGCTCGCGGCTATCTACCGTCATGGTCGCGTGACCGTGGCCGACCTTGCTGTCGAGCTCGAGCTTTCCGAGGAGGATGTGCTCGAGGCTTGTGCTCTGTTGCTGGGCTGGGGCTCCATCGCTCCCTGGTATGAGGAAGGGGAGAAACCCTCGCCGAGCTACTATCCCACCAAGTATCAGACGCTGCCGCGAGACGCGGCGGGTTACACCACCTTTGACGGCCGCCGGTTCGATCGAGAGCATGCGACTGCCGAGGGCGATGTGTGGGAGCTGCCGTGCGGCGAGGCTGATTTCTTGGCGCAAGAGCGCTCGCACACTTATCTTGGCCAGGGCTTTCTCAAGCGCGCCTTTATGCTGCTCGCGGGCATTCTCGTCAATATCCTGACGGGTTTTTTGCTGCTTATGAGCATCTATTCCATTGCGGGCGTCACCGTGCCGATCGATACCAACGTGATCGGTCAGGTTGACGAGGGGTCTATTGCCGCCAAGGCGGGTATCGAGGCTGGTGATGCGATCCTTTCGGTTGACGGTGTATCGTGCTCCACATGGATGAACGTTTACGATGCCATCGGCAAGGCCGCCGGTAAGGACGATATCGCCATCGAGTACGAGCGTGACGGCAAGCAGCATTCGACCACGGTTGCGCTCAAAGAGGACGAGCGCCTAGGTGTGTATGCCTCTACGCAGGTAGTCCGTTTGGACCCCATCACCTCGGCGCGACTGTCATTCTCCTATGTTGTGCAGACCGCGGAGGGCGTGATGCGCCTGCTCCAGCCGCAGCATACGATGGAGATTCTCGATCAGTCTTCTTCGATCGTGGGTATTAGCGTTATGTCCTCACAGGCTGCTGCTGCCGGTCCTGCCACATTCCTTTCGTTTGCCGCCCTCATTTCGTTCTCGCTTGGCTTTATGAACCTGCTGCCCATCCCACCACTCGATGGCGGCAAGCTGGTCATCGAGATCATTCAAAAGATTGTGGGCCGCGAGCTTCCGCTCAAGGTCCAGACGATTGTGAGCTATGTGGGCATCGCGCTCTTTGTGCTGCTGTTTGTCTATATGCTTCGTTCCGACATCCTTCGATTTATCCTGTAGGGGAGTGTTTGGATTGTCTTTATCCCATCCTTTGCCTCGCGATTTGACGCGCCCCGTGCATGTGGGCGGTGTGCAGATCGGTGGCGGTGCGCCGGTGGTGGTCCAATCCATGACCTGCACCGATACCGCTGATGCCAAGGCAACACTTGCGCAAGTGTGCGCGTTGGCGCAGGCTGGCTGCGATATCGTGCGTGTGAGCGTGCCCACTGAGGCCGCGCTTGAGGGTTTCCGCACCATCTGTGCCGAGTCTCCGGTGCCAATCGTTGCCGATATCCACTTTAACCACAAGCTGGCCATTGGCGCTGTGGAGGCCGGTGCCGCCAAGCTCCGCATCAATCCCGGTAATATCGGCGATTGGGCCAAGGTCGATGCTGTCATCGATGCCGCGGGTGCTGCGGGCTGCGCAATTCGCATCGGTGTCAACGCTGGTTCGCTTGAGCAGGATATCGCCGAGCGCGACGACCTCACGCAGCCCGAAAAGCTCGTGATGTCGAGCGAGCGCTTCGTCAAGCACTTTGAGGACCGCGGCTTTACGAACATTGTGCTTTCGGCCAAGGCCCATAGCGTGCAAACGACGCTCGATACCTATCGAGCCCTGTCGCGTGAGATTCCCCACGTTCCGCTTCACCTGGGCGTGACGGAGGCGGGGACCAAGCTCCAGGGCACCATCAAGAGCTCTGTAGGCTTGGGTATCTTGCTTTCCGAAGGCATTGGCGACACCATGCGTGTGTCGCTCACAGCCGATCCGGTTGAGGAGCCGCCGGTTGCCTGGGGTATTCTGCAGTCGTTGGGCCTGCGTCGCCGTGGCCCCGAGATTGTCTCGTGCCCCACGTGCGCCCGCTGCCAGGTTAACCTTATTCCCATTGCCGAGGAAGTAACCGAGCGGCTTAAGAACTATACCGCGCCGCTTTCGATTGCCGTTATGGGATGTGCCGTTAATGGCCCCGGCGAGGCTTCTGATGCCGACCTGGGCGTTGCTTGCGGACGTGGTCAGGCCTTGCTCTTTTCGCATGGCCAGATCATTGGTAAAGTAGCTGAGGACCAAATTGTCGACGCGCTTATGGCAGAGGTCGACAAGCTTATTGAGGAGAAATAAATGACCCGAGCAATGTATATGTCTAAGCTCTATGCGCCGACGCTTAAAGAGGATCCGGCGGACGCTGAGCTCGCCAGTCACCGCCTGCTGCTCCGTGCCGGCATGATCCGCAAGGAGGCCGCCGGCCTGTATTCCTACCTGCCGCTTGCCTGGCGCTCGATCCGTAAGATCGAGAACATCGTGCGCGACGAGATGGACGCTGCCGGCGCCCAGGAGCTTATGATGCCTATCATGGTCGACGCCGAGTTGTGGCGCGAGTCCGGCCGCATCGACGCCTATGGCAAGGAGCTTGTGCGCTTTGACGACCGTCATGGTCGCGAGTTCGTCCTGGGCCCCACGCACGAGGAGACCGTCACGGCCCTGGTGCGCAACGAGCTACGCTCCTATAAGCAGCTGCCCGTCAACCTGTATCACATTCAGGACAAGTTCCGCGACGAGTTCCGTCCCCGCTTTGGCCTGATGCGCGGCCGCGAGTTCATCATGAAGGACGCCTACAGCTTCTCCGCCACGCAGGAGAGCCTGCAGGAGGAGTACGACAAGATGAAGCAGGCGTACGCCAATATCTGCGAGCGCTGCTACATCAAGGCTCTGCCCGTCGTCGCCGATTCTGGCGAGATCGGTGGCGATACCTCCGTCGAGTACATGGCTTTGGCTGACGCCGGCGAGGCTTCGCTCGTCTACTGCGACGATTGCGGCTTCGCTGCCGATGACGAGGCTGCAAGCACCAAGGTCGTCGTGACCGAGGGTCCTGGTGACGGTACGCTCACCAAGGTTGAGACTCCGGGCATGGGCACCATTGAGGCTGTTGCTAAGTTCTTTGGGTTCCCCGAGAACGGCACGCGCAAGTCGCTGGCACTCATCGACGCCGAGGGCAAGCCGGTCGTGGCCATTGTTCCGGGCGATCACGAGCTCAACGATTGCAAGGCCGAGCACGTCTTTGGCAAGGGCTATCGCATGATGACCGACGAGGAGCTTCAAGCGAACGGTCTGCACAAGGGCTTTATCGGACCGGTTAACCTGCCCGATGGCATTCGTCTGGTCTGCGACGAGAGCCTGCGCGAGGCCAAACAGTGGGCCTGCGGTGCCAACGAGGTCGATTATCACTTTACCGGTGCCTGCCCCGAGCGCGACTTTACCGTCGATGAGTGGGCCGATCTGGTCACCGTTGTCGCCGGCGACCCCTGCCCGCACTGCGGCAAGCCGCTCTCCGCTGCCCGCGGCATCGAGGTCTCTCAGGTCTTCCAGCTGGGCACCAAGTATTCCGAGGCCATGGGTGCCACCTTTATGGACGAGGATGGCAAGGAGAAGCCGCTCATCATGGGCTGCTACGGCGTTGGTGTGTCCCGCTCGCTCGCTGCCGTCGTGGAACAGCACAACGACGCGCACGGTATCGTCTGGCCGGTCTCCGTTGCCCCGTACGAGGGCGCGGTGATTCCGCGCGATCCCAAGAAGGAGGAGTGCGCTACCGTCTGCGAGCAGATCGTTGATGGCCTGTGCGCCGAGGGTATCGAGGTCGTCGTCGATGACCGTGACGAGCGTCCCGGCTTTAAATTTGCCGACAACGACCTTATGGGCTTCCCGTATCAGGTCGTTCTGGGTAAGCGTGGCCTCAAGAACGGCACCGTCGAGCTCAAGGACCGTGCTACGGGTGAGCGCGAGGACGTGGCGATCGACGAGGTCGTCGCCAAGGTCGCCGAGCTTGTGAAGGCGGCACGCCGTTAATCGGCGATTTCGCTTGTAGTTCGATATACGGGACGGCCCCGCATTTCTCCAGATAGGGGAGATGCGGGGCCGTCCTTTTATCTTGTCGGCGTACTCAATCGCTAAAAGGAAACCCCACAGCCCATGCGAGCTGCGGGGTTTCCTTTGTGCCTCCGATGCGAAATAAATCGCTCAGATATTACTGATAATCGACGACGTCGATCCAGTTCTTCAGGAACTCATCGTTCACGTTGCGCTTACGAGCGAGCTCGGAAGCGGCGACGATGCTCGTCCACTGACGCACGACCTGCATGGGCATGTCGGCGCGGTCGCAGTAGAGCTCTAGATAAGCCTCGGCCTGGTCCTTGCTGTTGAGGGCAAAGAGCAGGTAGGTGGTGGCAACGTCGGCAGCAGGGGAGCACTGGGTAGCGTGTGCCCCGTCGCACACCTAGCGCTGGCCGTCGTCGCCGACGATGACGTTGGAGGGGTTGAAGTCGCCGTGGCAGACCTTGAACTCCTTGGTCATACCGTCCAGACGCTCCTGAAGGTTGTAACGCGTGGTGGCATTGAGCTGATCAAGGCTGTCGATCATGCGGGCGAACTTGTCGCGCTGACGGTTGAGCAGCGGGGAGGTGTAGCCGTGGATCTCGATCTGGAGGTCGACGAACATCTCGAGGTACTCACCGAAGCGCTGGGGCTCGGCAGTCATCTTCTCGGCAAGGGTGGTGCCCGGAACCTTCTCGGTCACGAGCGCCCAGCCGTTGGCGTTCTCGAGCTGGGAAACCTCGAGAGCCTTGGGGCTGCGGATGCCGCACTCATTGATGCGGGCAAGATTCAAAGCCTCGTTGAACACGTCGGAGACAGGCTTGGTCTCGTTAAAGACCTTGACGCTCTTGTCGCCCAGGTCGTAAACGACCTTGTTGCCACGGCGGACGAGCTCGGTCTTGGAATCGGGTAGCAGCATGGTTGCATCCTTTCAACGATGCGATAGAAGCGACGGCGGGGGTGTGTGAAACACCCGTGCACCCCCGCCGTTAAAAACCGTGCTAAAACTAGCAGACGGCGTAGTCCTGAGGCTCGCGGCCGTAGTAGGCGTCCAGGTAGAGCTCCTTGATCTCGCTCATGAGCGGGTAGCGCGGGTTGGCGCCGGTGCACTGGTCGTTGAATGCCTGCTCGGTCATCTCGTCGAGGGTGTCGAGGAAGTACTGCTCGTCAACACCGTAGTCGGCGATGGTCTTCTTGACGCCGATGAAGTCCTTGAGCTCCTCGAGCTTCGTGATGAAGTTCTCGAAGACCTCCTTGTCGTCCTTGCCCTCGATGCCGCAGTACTTGGCCATCTCGGCGTAGTTGTGCAGCGCGTTGGGGTAAGGATACTGGGAGAAGGTACCCATCTTGACGGGAGCCTCGGCGGCGTTGTAGCGCATGACGCGGGTCAGGATGACGGCGTTAGCGATGCCGTGGGGCAGGTGATGGAAAGCGCCGAGCTTGTGAGCCATGGAGTGGTTGAGGCCCAGGAAAGCGTTGGCGAAGGCCATACCGGCCATGCAGGAGGCGTTGTGCATCTCCTCGCGGGCGTGCGGGTCCTTGGCGCCGTTCGTGAAGCTGGAGGGCAGGTTCTCAAAGACGAGCTTGGCAGCGCGCTCGGAGAGGCCCTTGGTGTAGTCGGAAGCCATGATGGAGACGTAGGACTCGATGGCGTGGGTCATGACGTCGATGCCGGAGGCAGCGGTCAGGCCGCGCGGGGCGGTCATGCAGTTGTCGGCGTCGACGATAGCCATGTTGGGGAGCAGCGCGTAGTCGGCGAGCGGCCACTTGATGCCGGTCTCCTTGTCGGTGATGATGGCGAACGGCGTGCACTCGGAGCCGGTACCCGAGGAGGTCGGGACGGCGACGAAGTAGGCCTTCTTGCCCATCTCGGGGAAGGTGAAGATACGCTTGCGGATGTCCATGAAGTCCATGGCCATGTCCTCGAACTTGCACTCGGGGTGCTCGTACATCATCCACATAATCTTGCCGGCGTCCATAGCGGAGCCACCGCCGACGGCGATGATGACGTCCGGCTCAAAGAGAGCCATCTGCTTGGCGCCGCGACGTGCGCACTGCAGCGACGGATCAGGCTCAACGTCGTAGCAGCAGTCGTGGGCGCTGCCCCTCTCGTCGAGCTTGGCCTCGATGGCGCGGGTGTTGCCATTCTTGAAGAGGAACTGGTCGGTGACGATGAAGGCGCGCTTCTTGCCCATGACGGTGCCGAGCTCGTCGAGAGCGACGGGCGTGGAACCCTTCTTGAAGTAGACCTTCTCGGGAGCGCGGAACCACAGCATGTTCTCACGGCGCTCGGCCACAGTCTTAACGTTGATCAAGTGCTTCACCCCAACGTTCTCGGAGACGGAGTTGCCGCCCCAGGAGCCGCAGCCCAGGGTCAGAGACGGCTTCATGCCAAAGTTGTACAGGTCACCGATGCCGCCGTGCGAAGACGGGGTGTTGATGACGATACGGCAGGCCTTCATGACGTGCTCGAACAGGCTGATCTTCTCGGCCTGGGCGGGGTGCACGTACAGAGAGGCGGTGTGGCCCGGGCCACCGGCGAGCACCAGGTGCTCGGCCTTGTCGACGGCCTCCTGGAAGTCCTTGGCGTGATACATGGCCAGGACCGGGGAGAGCTTCTCGTGGGAGAACTCCTCCTTGGCGGGGTCGGTGGAGGTGACCTCGGCGATCAGGATCTTGGTCTTGGCGGGAACCTCGATGCCGGCGAGCTCGGCGATCTTGGCGGCAGCCATGCCGGGGATGCGGTGATCGAGGGCGCCGTTCTTGAACATGGCGGCACGCAGGGCCTCCATCTCGGCACCCTGCTTGACGAAGTAGCAGCCGCGCTTCTGGAACTCGGCCTTGACCTGGTCATAGATGGTGTCGATGACGGTCACGGACTGCTCGGAAGCGCAGATCATGCCGTTGTCGAAGGTCTTGGAGTGGATGATGGAGTTGACGGCGAGCAGCACGTCGGCGGTGGCGTCGATGACGACCGGGGTGTTACCGGCGCCAACGCCCAGGGCGGGCTTGCCCGAGGAGTAGGCGGCCTTGACCATGCCCGGGCCACCGGTGGCGAGGATGATGTCGACGTCGCGCATGACCATGTTGGTCAGCTCGATGGAGGGGACATCGACCCAGCCGATGATGCCCTCGGGGGCACCAGCCTTGACGGCGGCGTCAAGCACGAGCTTGGCGGCGGCGATGGTGCACTTGGCGGCAGCCGGGTGCGGGGAGATGATGATGGCGTTGCGGGTCTTCAGGCTGATCAGCGTCTTGAAGATTGCGGTGGAGGTGGGGTTGGTCGTCGGGATGACGGCGCCCACGATGCCGATGGGCTCGGCGATCTTGGTGATGCCGTAAGCCTCGTCGCGCTCCAGGACACCACAGGTCTTGGTGTTCTTGTAAGCGTTGTAGATGTACTCTGCGGCGTAGTGGTTCTTGATGACCTTGTCCTCAAGAACGCCGCGGCCGGTCTCCTCGATGGCCATTTTCGCCAACGGGATACGAGCCTTGTTGGCGGCCATGGCGGCCTCATAGAAGATCTTGTCGACCTGCTCCTGCGTGTACGTAGCAAAAAGCGCCTGGGCCTCTCGCATCTGAGCGAGCTTAGCCTCAAGCGCCTCTACGTTGTCCACAATTGCGGGAGTAGTGTTTTCCGGTGACTTTTTCACCATTTGTGTCTCCTTGCGATCGGAGATTTACCCTACGTCTTGCATGATAGCAAGAAATTATTCGGCGAACGGTCAGATTCCTCTAAAAGGCACACTAAAACGCTTCAATAAACTGAAACGTTTTAACTAGAACTATCTGCCCGCTGCATCGCCCCGCTCATTGGGGACAGACTCTCATGAGTATTTCAATGGGAAAACGGGACATCTGTTTGATAATCGCTATTCGCGGGTCGCGGTTGAGTCGGACACACAGGCGGTGCAGCTACTCGATTACATCCATTTCAATCCCGTGTAAGGTGCGTCCGACTCGCTCGAGGCGTACCGTTAGTTACAAGGCATACCAGCTGCGCTATGATCCCTTTGACATCTGCAAACCCTCATATAAGTCTGTCCCCAATGAGTGCAAAAAGGCGCCCTCCGTAGGGGAGGGCGCCTTTGGTAAGTTCTATATGAACGCGAGGTCTTTGACCCGGAGAGTCCGAGGTACTTGTTGGTAAGACCTTATTTACGAGCGCGCAACCTTGCCGGACTTGAGGCAGGTGGAGCAAACGTTCATCTTGCGACGGTGACCATCGACGACGACGTAAACGCGCTGGATGTTGGGGCGGAACTTACGGTTGGTGACGCGGTGAGAGTGGCTGATGGAGCGACCGGCAACGGGGTGCTTACCGCAAACTTCGCAAACTTTGGACATAACTGACCCTCCTTGGGCGACAAACGAACATGTCGCGTTAACAAACAAGCCTGAACTATAGCACAGAAGTCGCTCCCTGTGCGCAATCTACACAGAGATAATCCTCTTTTGGCGATAGTGCTCACGCCACGGCCCTGGACGTAGATCCGATTTGCGTGCAGCAGAGGGGATTATGCCAGCTCGTGCGTGCGTTTTCAAGCTCGTCCCACAAATATATAGGTTTATTGAGCTTTGGGCTCCGTTTACGGATTGCTCTGTATTTATGCTCGCAATTAAGCTCGAGGTTGGCTACACTATCCCATGACCATTAAAGGGGTACGAGATACCCACATGGAATTACATAGCTGCCCAAAGAGCAGCCCTTCCTGTGGGTGTCTGGTCCGCTTTAAGCGGTCGGGCATCTATTTTTTTGACTGTGTCAGCAGTCAAGACATGTGAGGAAGGAGATCGATGGGCACGACTTCCCCCAAGGCGGTCATCATGGACGAGACCGCCGTCAATCGAGCGATGACCCGCATCGCGCACGAGATTCTCGAGCGCAACGAGGGCTGTGAAGACCTCGCTCTGGTCGGCATCGTCACGCGCGGCGACCTTCTGGCAAAGAAGCTCGCCGAGGAGATCAAGGAGATCGAGGGCGTCGACGTTCCGCTCGGCAGCCTCGACATCAGCTTCTACCGCGATGACTATGCGACCAATTTCGCTCCCGCGATCCACGCCACCAACATTCCCTTTAGCGTCGACGGCAAGCGCGTCGTGCTGGTGGACGACATCCTGTATACGGGCCGTACCATTCGCGCCGCTCTCGACGCCGTCATGGACCTGGGCCGTCCGAACCGCATTGAGCTGGCTGTCCTCGTTGACCGCGGCCACCGCGAGCTCCCCATCTCGCCGGACTTTGTCGGCAAGAACGTTCCCTCGTCGCATGAGGAGAACGTGCACCTATATATGAAGGAAGTCGACGGCCACACCGCCGTCGAGATTAACGACGTCGCGCCGGGTTCCCACGTGGGCTCCGCGCCGCTGGGAGGTGAGTAGTACCGTGGCGTTCAACCATAAGCACCTGATCGACATTACCGAGTACTCCGAAGAGGACATCAAGCTCATCCTCGAGACCGCCAAGGCGTTCTCCGAGGTTAACGAGCGTGCGATCAAGAAGGTCCCCACGCTCAAGGGCAAGACCATCGTCAACATGTTCAACGAGCCCTCGACGCGCACCCGTAGCTCCTTCGAGCTCGCCGAGAAGCGTCTTTCGGCCGACAGCCTCAACTTTGGCGGCTCCTCGACCTCCACGGTCAAGGGCGAGAGCCTTGTCGACACCGTCGAGACCCTCAACGCCTATAAGATCGACTGTATCGTCGTGCGTGATAAGCACGCCGGCGCTCCCTACATCGTCACGCAGAACTCGCCCGCGAGCGTCATCTGCGCCGGTGACGGCAAGCACAACCATCCCACGCAGGCCCTGCTCGACCTGTACACCATCTGGGAGCACAAGGGTGACTTCCACGGTCTGAAGGTCGCTGTCGTCGGCGATATCGCGCACTCCCGCGTCTGCGGCTCGCTGATCCCCGCCCTTAAGATCATGGGCTGCGAGACCTACGCCGTCGCCCCCGGCACGCTGCTGCCGCCGGCGCCCGAGGTTCTGGGCTGCGACCACGTGACGAGCGACCTCGATTCCGTCCTGCCCGAGCTGGACGTCGTCTACATGCTGCGCGTGCAGCAGGAGCGCCTCGAGGGTGCCCCGTTCCCGACCATTCGTGAGTACCACAGGCTCTTCGGCCTGACCAAGGACCGCGAGAAGCTCATGAAGCCCGATGCGATCATCTGCCACCCGGGTCCCATCAACCGCGGCGTCGAGTTCGACTCCTATATGGCCGACCACCCGCAACGCTCCGTCATCCTGGAGCAGGTCTACGCCGGTATCTGCGTGCGTATGGCTATCCTGTATCTGCTGCTTGGAGGTGCCGATAATGGCCTTGCTTCTTAAGAATGCCCACGTCGTCGACCCGTCCGTCGAGCTTGACGGTGTCGTTGACGTCCTGATTGACGGCGACAAGATCGCCGAGGTCGGCGAGAATCTCGCCGTCGAGGGAGCCGAGGTCCGCGACCTTTCCGGCAAGTACCTCGTCCCCGGCCTGGTGGATATGCACGTTCACCTTCGCGAGCCCGGCTACGAGGTCAAAGAGGACATCGAGAGCGGTACCCGCGCGGCTGCCAAGGGCGGCTTTACCGGCGTGTGCTCCATGCCCAACACCGATCCCGTCACCGATAACGGCACCGTCGTGGAGTTCGTCAAGTCCCGTGCTGCCGAGGTCGGTCACTGCCGCGTCTATCCTTCGGGCGCCATGACCCGCGGTCTTAAGGGCGAGGCCATGTCCGAGATGGGCGATATGGTCGCCCACGGCGCCGTCGCCTTCACCGACGATGGTCGCGGCGTGCAGGGCGCGGGCATGCTCCGTCGCTGCATGGACTACGGCAAGATGTTCGGCAAGGTCTTTATGAGCCACTGCCAGGACGAGGATCTGGTCGGCCACGGCCAGATCAACGAGGGTAAGGTTTCGACCCGTCTGGCTCTCGAGGGCTGGCCGGCTGCCGGCGAGGAGCTCCAGATCGCCCGCGACATCGAGATCGCCAAGCTGACCGGTGCCAAGCTGCACATCCAGCACATCTCCACTGCCCATGGCCTGGAGCTCGTGCGTGCCGGCAAGGCCGCGGGCGTTCAGGTTACCTGCGAGGCCACCCCGCACCACATGTTCCTGACCGAGAACGACCTGGACGAGACCTACAACACCTCGCTCAAGGTCAATCCGCCGTTGCGTACCGAGGAGGATGCCGAGGCCATCCGTCAGGGCGTCATCGACGGCACCGTCGACGCTATCGTCACCGATCACGCTCCCCACACCCCGTGGGAGAAGGCCCGCGAGTTCGAGCTTGCGCCCTTTGGCATGATCGGCCTCGAGACCTCGCTGTCGCTCGTACTCACCGAGCTGGTCAACACGGGCAAGATGAGCATGGGCCGTATGGTCGAGCTCATGGCCATCAAGCCGCGTGAGATCCTGGGCCTCGACCAGGTTCAGGTCAAGGCGGGCTCCGTTGCCGACCTGACCGTGTTCGACCCCTCTGCCACCTGGACGGTCGGCGAGGACGGTTACGAGTCGCGCGCCGAGAACTCCGGTTTTGCCGGCCGCACGCTTACCGGTCGTGCTACCGATGTGTTTGTCGGCGGTAAGCAGACGCTCGCCGACGGCTGCATCTGCTAGCATAGCCTTATCGCTTTTGTGCGCGGTGCCCTTGCGGTGCCGCGCTTTCTGTTCGTTTTGACCATGCAACCGCATGGGGGATTGGAGCGTCTATGCCCACACCTTCCACTGCACGCATGCACGACTTCGAGGTCGTCTCGAACCAGGAGATCGCCGATGGCATCTTCTCGCTCGTCATCTCGGCCCCCAAGCTTGCAAGTGCGCTCAAGCCCGGCCAGTTTGTGAACATTGCCGTGCCCGGTGATGCGTCCTCGCTGCTTCGCGTGCCCCTGAGCTTCTATCGTGCCGACGCCGAGGCCGGCACCGTCGAGCTGTGGTACGCCGTCGTGGGCGATGATACCCGTCGTCTGTCGCAGATGGCCCTTGGCTCCACCTCCAACCTGCTGGGCCCTGGCGGCCGCGGCTGGTTCGTGCCCGAGGGTACCAGGAAAGCACTGCTCGTCGCCGGCGGCATTGGCGTTCCGCCTGTGCTCTGCCTGGCTGACATGCTTGCCAAGCAGGGTGTAGCCGTCGACGTGTGCCTGGGCTTTTGCACCGCGTCCAAGGCCGTGGGCGTCGATGAGTTCCGCGCGCTGGGCGCCACGGTCAACGTTTGCACCGACGACGGCTCGCTCGGCACGCACGGTTTTTGCACCGATCCTGCCGCCGAGCTGCTCGGCGAGGGCGGTTACGACTACGTCGCCAGCTGCGGCCCCGCTGTCATGATGAAGAAAGTCGCCGCCGCTGCCGCCGAGGCCGGTGCGTACTGCGAGGTGTCGCTTGAGCGCATGATGAGCTGTGGCTTTGGCGCCTGCAACACCTGCAATGTCGAGACGGTCGACGGTATGAAGGGTGCTTGCATGTGCGGCCCCGTGTTCGATGCTTCCAAGGTGGTGGTCTTCTAGTGGGTACCGTGAACATGGCCGTCGATTTCGGCGGCGTCAAGATGCAGAACCCCATCAACACCGCAGCCGGTACTTTTGGTTACGGTTGGCAGTTCCAGAACATCATTGAAGTTTCACAGCAGGGCGCCATCACCACCAAGGGATGCGCTGCCGAGCCCTGGCCCGGCAACCCCGCGCCCCGCATGGCCGAGATCCCCGGCGGTATGATCAACTCCGTGGGCCTTCAGAACCCCGGCGTGGCCGCCTTTGCTCGCGAGTCCGGTCCGTGGCTCGAACAGCTGTCCAAGGACGGCTGCCAGGTCATCTGTCAGGTTGCCGGCCACTCCGTTGACGAGTTTGTCCGCGCGCTCGAGATGTATGTCGAGCTGTGCCCCTGGGCTGCCGGCTACGAGATCAACGTGAGCTGCCCTAATATCGCCGCCGGCGGTGCCGCCATGGGCTCTGCGCCCGAGGGCGCCGCCTCCGTTATGGCTGCCTGCCGCAAGGTGACCGATAAGCCGCTGTTCGTGAAGATGGCGCCGGTCAACGTCGCCGAGATTGCCAAGGCCCTCGAGGCTGCCGGCGCCGACGGCCTTTCGGTCATCAACTCCATTCAGGGCATGGCCATCGACGTCCATACCCGCAAGTCCCGCGTGGCCAAGCCCAAGGGCGGCCTTTCGGGCCCGCTGTGCCACCACATCGCCGTGCGCATGGTCTGGGAGGTTGCCCGGGCCGTCGATATCCCCATCAACGGCGTCGGCGGTGTCATGACCGGCGAGGATGCGGCCGAGTTTATCCTGGCCGGCGCCACCTGCGTGGCGGTCGGCATGGCCAACTTCGTCGATCCGTGCGCTTCGCTCAAGATCGCGCACGAGCTCGAGGCCTGGGCTGAGTCCCAAGGCGTGAAGGACATCAACGAACTGGTAGGTGCTTTCGAATGCTAGAGACCGATGCCCGCGACCGCGTAATCGTCGCTCTCGACTGCGACCGCGAGCGTGCGCTCGAGCTCGCCCACGAGCTTTCGGGCCATGCCGCCTGGCTTAAAGTTGGTATGACGCTCTATTACGCTGAGGGCCCCGAGATCGTCAAGACCTTTAAGGACCTGGGCTTTAAGGTTTTCCTTGACCTTAAGTTCCATGACATTCCGCATCAGGTTCGCGGTGCCGCCCGCTCGGCTTCGCTTGCCGGTGCCGACCTGCTCTCGGTTCACGGCTTGGGTTCGGGCGCCATGCTCGCTGCCTGCCGCGAGGGTGCCGAGGAAGCACGCGAGGACCGCGCCAAGCTCGTCGCCATCACCGTGCTCACGAGCATGAATCAGGATGCCTTGAGCGAGATTGGCGTCGAGTCGCCGGTGGCCGAGGAGGCCGCCCGCCTGGCAAAGCTCGCTCAGGCCAGTGGCATCGATGGCATCGTGTGCTCGCCGGTGGAGGCTCACGACATGCGTGAGCTGCTGGGTCCTGATGCCCTGATCGTGACTCCGGGTGTGCGTCCGGTGGGCGCCGCCTTAGGCGACCAGTCCCGCGTGGCGACGCCTTCCCAGGCTATCGAGCGCGGCGCAAGCCACATTGTGGTGGGCCGTCCCATCACCGGCGCCGACGATCCGGTTGCCGCCTTTGACGCCATCGTCGCCGAGCTGGTCGAAAACGTCGCGTAAAAGCTTCCCCTAAGTCACCACTATTGGGTCTCATTAGCACAAAATAGCCCCTGTGCCTGCGTTAACTTTCCCATCCTTTGTGTGGAATCGCAGGTCAGGGGCTTAACTTTGGGCGCAGTATATTGCACTTTTTGCGGGTATCGTCTAACCTATGGAGCCGCGATTGGGCATTTTGCACGTTCTACGTGCTAAAATGCCAATTATTGAATCAGATATAACCCAACTATTTGGAGGTACGAATGGCACTCCCTCAGCTTACCGATGAGCAGCGCAAGCAGGCTCTTGAGAAGGCTGCTGCCGCACGTCACGCCCGCGCTGAGCTTCGCGAGCAGATCAAGAAGGGCGAGAAGTCCCTTGAGTCCGTGCTCAACTCCGATGACCCCATCGCTTCCCGCATGAAGGTTTCCACCCTCATCGAGTCTCTCCCTGGTTATGGCAAGGCCAAGGCCGCCAAGATTATGGAGGAGCTCGGTATCTCCGCTACCCGTCGCGTCCAGGGCCTCGGCGTCCGTCAGCGCGAGCAGCTCCTCGAGCAGCTGACCAAATAAGTGAGCGCTCAGGATTCCAAGCTCTTTGTGATTTCTGGACCGTCAGGCGCAGGCAAGGGTACGCTCGTCACTCGTGTGCGCGAGCGCCGCTCGAACCTGGGCCTGACGGTTTCGGCTACCACGCGAGCACCACGAAAAGGTGAGGTCGACGGCGTCAACTACTTTTTTCTGACGCGCGAGGAGTTCGACCGCCGCGTGGCAAACGGTGAGTTTGTTGAGTGGGCCGAGGTCCACGGTAACTGCTACGGCACGTTGGTGAGCGAGGTCACATCCAAGCTCGCCTCTGGCGCATCTCTGATTTTGGAAATCGATGTCCAGGGCGCCCTGCAGGTGAAGGAACGTTTTCCCGAGGCCGTGCTGATCTTTATCAAGCCGCCTTCGCTTGAGGTACTCCGCGAGCGTCTAGTCGGTCGCGGTACCGAGACGCCCGAGACGATTGAGCTGCGTATGGCAAACGCCGCCGATGAGCTTGCCCTTGCCGACCGCTACGACGACGTCGTGGTTAATGACGATCTCGACCGCGCGACCGATGAGCTCGTTCGCGTTCTCGATATGCATGAAAGGATCTGAGGTCCGTGTCCGTTGTAAAGCCTTGCATTGACGATCTTCTGGAGAAGACCGATCACAACCGCTTCCTGCTTGCTTCGCTTGCCTCCAAGCGCGCCTGCGATATTAACAGCATGCTGCGTGGCCAGCACAACCGCGTGCTTGCCGTCCAGGATGTCGATGACATCACCATCGGGCTTTCCGGTGCCGATACCATTTCGATGGCTATGGACGAGATTGTCGACGGCGACATCTCTTACGACGAGGCCCGTTACGAGAAGGCGCTCGGCCACAAGGTTGCTGAAGCCTAAATGGCGGCTCGCGTCTGCCTAGTCCACTATCACGAGGTTGGACTGAAGGGTAAGAACCGCGCACATTTTGAGCATATCCTCATGGATAACATCAAGGCGGCCTTGGCCGCCTTTTCCGTGAATGCCGTGTCTCGAATTTCCGGTTATATCCTCGTGACCTTTAACGAGCATC
>CAJMJM010000025.1 GCA_905213725.1 Collinsella aerofaciens | reverse complement strand
CGACTTGCCGGGCGACCGTGCCGATGATCTGCAGTGCGGACGTCGTATTCCTATTGAGCGCGCGCGTGTGGGCTTCGATGCGTCGAAGGCGCCGTTTGCGCTCGTGCTCGATGGCGGGCTCAAGGCACTCTCCCGTATCGAGGGCGGTCGCTTTGTTATGGAGCATGTCTTTCCGCAGGCGATCGGCGGTGTTCGATGATGCTGGCCTCCCACGAGCTCGCGCGTATTTTTTTCGCGGGCGAGTCGGATGAGGCCCGCATCGTCGCCGCCGATGCGTTTGATGATTGCGCTTGCCTGGGCGCTGCGTCGATCGCCATCGGCGTGTTCGATGGCGTGCATCGGGGACATCGCGAGCTGATCGACGCGGTCGTTCGCGATGCGCGTGACCATGACTGCAAGGCGGTCGTGGTCACCTTTGATCCCGACCCGGACGTGGTGGTGAGCCCCTCGCCCGCTCAAAAAATGATGACGACGGCCGACCGTCTGCATGCATAGGCTCAAACCGGAGTCGATGCGGTGGTGGCCGTTCCCTTTACGCCTGAGGTTGCGGCACTCGACCATGTCGGTTTTCTCGCACTGCTGTCACGCGTAGTCGACATTCGCTCGATTCGCGTTGGCAGTGACTTTAGGCTGGGTCGTGGCGGTGCTTCTGGTGTTGCCGAGATGCGCTCCTGGGGTTCCGAGCACGGCGTTGACGTGTATGGTCACGACCTGCTTTGCGAGGGCGGTGAGGCCATTTGCGCCACCCGCATTCGTCATGAGCTGGGACAGGGCCATGTGGAGCTTGCTGCTGAGTTACTCGGCCGTCCGTATATGGTGCGTGGCGGTGTTATTCGCGGCCGTCACGAGGGTTCTGGCATGGGCTTTCCCACGGCAAACATTCAGGTGCCCGAGTGTATTCAGGTGCCTGCCGATGGCGTCTACGAGGGCCTGGTGCTGGTCGAAGATACCGTGTGGCCTGCCGCCGTCAACGTGGGCCTGCCGCCGACGTATGCCAACGATGCCGCCTCGGCGCATCTCGAGGCCAACCTGATCGGGTATGCGGGCGATCTGTACGGCGCCTCGGTGTCGCTGGCGTTTACGCGTTGGCTGCGCCCGTCGCGCGTGTTCGATTCGCTGGACGAGCTTATCGCGACCGTCGAGGGTAATATTGACGATATCCGTCATCATTTGGGTGAGCAGGGGGTGAGCATCTGTGATTAGCGATGAGGAGAAAGACCAGGTGCGCGCTGCGTCCGATCTGGTTGCCATCGTGCAGGAAACGGTTGAGCTCAAGCCCCGCGGCCATGAGTTTTGGGGTTGCTGCCCCTTCCATGGCGAAAAGAACCCGTCGTTTCATATTATCCCCGCCACGCAGGTGTGGCACTGCTTTGGCTGTGGCGAGGGCGGCGACGTCTTCACCTACATCATGAAGCGCGAGAACCTGAGCTTTCCCGAGTCGATTCGCTACCTGGCCGACCGTGCCGGTATTGAGCTGCACGATACCGGCGCCTATCGCGAGCGCGGCACCAAGCGCGCCCGCATCTATGACCTGTGTGCCGATACCGCCCAGTTCTATCACACCATGCTTATGCGCGGTAAGGACAGCCGTCCGCGCGAGTACTTTGCCAGCCGCGGTATGGGCGGCGACGTCTGCCGCCGCTACTGCCTGGGCTTTGCACCGGGCCGTAACGCGCTGGTGTCGCACCTGTCCCAGGCGGGTTTTACCCCGCAGGAGATGATCGACGCCAACGTTGCCGTGAGCCGCGGGCGCGGGCAGCTTGCCGACCGCTTCTACGACCGCGTAATGTTCCCCATCTTTGACGAGCAGGGTCACAACATTGCCTTTGGCGGTCGCATCATGGGTGACGGCCAACCCAAGTATCTCAACACCGCCGAGACGAGTGTGTTCCATAAAAAGCGAAACCTCTACGGTTTTAATTGGGCCAAGGAGTTTATCGTCGCGCAGGATACCGCCATCGTGGTGGAGGGTTATACCGATTGCATCGCCTGCTGGGAGGCGGGGATTAAAAACGTTGTCGCCACGCTGGGCACCGCCCTCACGGAGCATCACGTCAAGACGCTCACCCGCTTTGCCAAGCGCATCGTGTACATGTTCGATGGTGACGCCGCCGGCCAAAAGGCTGCTCGCCGTGCGATTCAGTTTATCGAGCAGGATTCTATGGATCTGCGTTGCGTGGTGCTGCCCGACGGTAACGATCCCATGGAGTTCATCACGGCGCATGGTGGCGAGGCACTGCAGACGCGCATCGACGCTGCCGAGCCGCTTATGGACTTTGTTTACCGTTCGCTGCAGGAGTCGAGCGACATCACCACGCCGGGCGGTCGCGCCAAGGCGCTGGAGGATGCGCTGACGCTTATCTATCCGTTGCGCAACAGCTATATGATCGACACGTACTTTATCCAGATTGCCGACCTGTTGGGTTTGGATCTGGAGACCGTGCGTGCGAGCTCGGGCCGTGTGTTTCGCGATGTCGCCAAGCGCGAGGATGCGGAACGACGTCGTGAGCAGAACTATGAGCGCCAGCGGGCACAGGCTGAGCGGTCCGGTAGCGCGGGCGGTCGGACGTCGGGTTCTTGCGATGCCGGTCGCGGTGCTTGGGCATCGGGCGCTACGCCGCCGGTGTCCGCGCCGGTCGAAGAAGAGCCGTACGACTACGGCCCGCTCGATGCCTATGGCGCTGCACCAGTGGAGGTCGGTGACGACTTGCCGCCGATCGATGTGCCTGATGGTATGGGCGCTGTGCCTGTGCCTGATGGTTCGAACGCACCGGCTGCGGCGGCGCCGATGGTTTTGACCGATCTAGAGCGCAAGTCCTTGGCAGGGGAGCGCGAGCTGCTGACCATGCTCACGAGCTACCCCGACCTGTTCCGCACGTATGCCGACCGCATCTGCTCCATCGAGTGGGTTGACCCACGTCACGAGTCCATCGCATGGGCCGTTCTGGCAACGCCGCCGGGAACCGATCCTGCAGCCTGCATGGATGCGGCGCGCTCAGTGTGTCCAGATGCGGCAACGCTTCTGAGTGCCGGGCGCATCTCGGCGACGAGCAAGCACCCCACTGAGACGAACATCGTGTTTATGCTCGATACGCTCGAGCTCTACACCATCAAGCGCCGCATGCGTGCCGCACAGGCCAAGCTGCGACAGGACCGTTCGCTCGATGATGAGGCCCGTCGCGCGCTGACCGTGCAGGCTGCGCAGGATTCGCAGCGTCAACGCGAGCTGCAAAAGTCGATCGGCGGCGTGGCGGACCCGTTCCGTTTGATTGGTTTGGAGACCGCAGGAACCGAACAGGCCTAGATGTTGTGGTCAACCAGCGTATTCTCGCCTATATCCAGTCCTCTTTTTGGGTATAGACGTCAATGTGTGTGCTAAAGTATTGAGTCCTGGACTATGAAGGGAGAATCTGTGCCAAAAAAGACTGAGAGCACGGGTACTGCGCTGGAATCCTACGTTGCAAAGCTCATGGGCAACGGCTCAAACAGGACTTCGGTAACCGAGGACGAGATTCAGGTCGCCCTGAAGGATATCGATGTTTCTGACGAGCAGCTCACTGCGGTGTATTCCGCGCTGCGCAACAGCGGCATCCAGATTATCTCCGCGAGCGGTAACGACGACGCCCCCATGGACGTCGACGATGACGATAACGATACCGATACCGACGATTTCGATGACGACGACGAGCACGATTCCGGCTCGCTCGACGATCATGAGCTCAAGATGGCCCGTCAGGCCGATGCCGAGATGGGTTCTTCCAAGAGCAAGAAGAAGCGCACCGTGCGCACGTCCCGTTCACGCTCCCGCGTGCGTGGCATCGATGCCTCCACGGTGATGCTGACCGGCGATCCGGTTCGTATGTACCTCAAAGAGATCGGCAAGGTCGACCTGCTGACCGCCTCCGAAGAGGTCGATCTTGCCATGAAGATCGAGGCCGGTCTTGAGGCCACCGAGAAGCTCGAGGCCGCCGATGCCGGTGAGCTCGAGCTCACGCGTGCCGAGATGCGTCGTCTTACGCGCATTGAGAACGTGGGCCTCGAAGCTAAGCAGGCACTCATCAGCGCAAACCTGCGTCTGGTCGTCTCCATCGCCAAACGCTATGTCGGCCGCGGCATGCTGTTCCTTGACCTGATCCAGGAGGGCAACCTCGGTCTGATCCGCGCCGTTGAGAAGTTCGACTACCAGAAGGGCTTTAAGTTCTCCACGTACGCCACGTGGTGGATCCGTCAGGCCATTACGCGCGCCATTGCCGATCAGGCCCGTACCATCCGTATTCCCGTGCATATGGTCGAGACCATCAACAAGCTCGTCCGCGTGCAGCGCCAGCTCCTTCAGGACCTGGGTCGCGCCCCGACCCCTGAGGAGATCGGTGCCGAGATGGACATGAGCGCCGACCGCGTCCGCGAGATCCAGAAGATTTCGAAGGAGCCCGTGTCGCTCGAGACCCCCATCGGCGAGGAAGAGGATTCCCAGCTGGGCGACTTCATCGAGGACTCCCAGGCTATCGTTCCGCCCGATGCCGCCAGCTTCTCCATGCTGCAGGAGCAGCTCACCCAGGTGCTCGACTCGCTTGCCGATCGTGAGCGCAAGGTTATCGAGCTGCGCTTTGGCCTTGTCGACGGGCATCCCCGCACGCTCGAGGAAGTCGGCCGCGAGTTTGGCGTCACGCGCGAGCGTATCCGCCAGATCGAGTCCAAGACCTTGGCCAAGCTCCGCCACCCGAGCCGCAGCAGCAAGCTCAAAGACTATATCGAAAGCTAGTCAAGCAAGAAGCGCCCTCAAGCACATCCGCTTGGGGGCGCTTTCATGTGGTCATTGGGGACGTCCCCAATGACTAGGTCGGAAAAAATCTCAAAAAAGTTCTTGCCCTAAGCTGATTCGTCCGTATAATAAACTTCGTTGCTTGAGAGCATGCACCTATTCCTCGGTAGCTCAATGGTAGAGCACGCGGCTGTTAACCGCGCTGTTGTAGGTTCGAGTCCTACCCGGGGAGCCAGGTTGTAAAACCCGTCGCTTATGCGGCGGGTTTTTTCATGCCGCGACCACTTGACTCGAACGTTGCCATATCAACATTTCGTGTCGAGGATGTAATCCCGCGACCCACCACCTCAACATGGCGCGGTCGTTGTAGAATATTGCAATGATTGCTCCCACGACATGGTGCCGCGAGCACCAGATAAGGAGATTCTTGTGTCTGAGACCATTAACGGCAGCCTGAGCGTCTCGAACGACGTTATTGCCGATATTGCCGGTTATGCCGCGATGACGTGCTATGGCGTCGGCGGTATGGCTGAGCAGCTCCAAGGCGCCGAGAGCGTGCGCCTGCGTGGCGGTCAGCGCCTCCGCAAGGGCGTGGTTGTCTCCGCCGACGAGTACGTCCTGACGGTCGATCTTCACGTCGTGCTCGAGAACGGCGTCAACATGAAGTCCGTCTGCCACAATCTTTCGAGCTCCGTTGCCTTCACCCTGCAGGAGATCGCCCAGATCGATCCCGCCAGCCTTAAGATCGGCATCCATATCGACGCGCTCAAGAGCCGTCTGAACTAGCATCCGAAAACGGAGATTCAAATACCCATGATTGCAAAGACCATTCGCACCTGTTTTCCGATCGCTGCGGCTGCCGTTTCCGACAAGGCCGAGGAGATCAACAAGCTCAACGTCTTCCCCGTACCCGATGGCGATACCGGCACCAACATGTCGCTCACGCTCGCCTCGGTGACCAAGGAGCTCTCTGCCCTTCCCGCCGATGCCGATATGGAGGCCATCGCCGGTGCCATCACCCACGGCTCTCTCATGGGCGCTCGCGGTAACTCCGGCGTTATTACCTCGCAGATTCTTCGCGGCGTGGCCGAGGGTCTTGTCTCTGCCGACGAGCCTATTACGTCCGCCAACATTGCCTTCGCCTTCCGTCGCGCCGTCAAGGTTGCCTTCCAGGCTGTCCGCAAGCCCATCGAGGGCACGATCCTCACGGTCCTGCGCGATGTCTCGACCAAGGCCGATGAGTGCGAGAAGAAGAAGTTCTCGGCCGAGGATGCGCTCGATGCTATCGTCGTCGAGGCGTACCAGTCCGTTGCTCGCACGCCCGACCTGCTGCCCGTTCTGAAGGAGAACGGCGTGGTCGACTCCGGCGCCTTTGGCTTTGCCATCTTCCTGGAGAACTTTGTTGCCGCCGCGCTTGGCCGCAGCACCGTTGTCGAGGATTTCTCCGCCACGTTTGATTCCGCTGGCTCTGCCCGCGATGCGGCCCTTGGTCGCGTTGAGATCGAGGCTAACGACGACTGGGAGGGCTCGGAGTTCCGCTACTGCAACGAGTTCCTCTTTAAGGCCGACGCCCCGTTTGACGAGGACGAGTGCCTTAAGTTCCTAGGCTCCATGGGCGACTGTGAGCTGCTCGTGGGCGCCTATCCCGACTACAAGATCCATGTGCACTCCAACACCCCCAACCTGGTGCTCGAGCACATGCTGCAGCTCGGTCAGATCTATGAGGTCTTTATCCACAACATGGAGATGGAGGCCCACGACCGTACCGCCAAGATCCACGAGGATCAGGAAAAGGCCGCCGAGCCCGCCAAGGCGCTGGGCTTTGTCGCCGTTGCCGCCGGATCCGGCGAGGCCGACATCCTCAAGTCCCTCGGCGTCGACGTGATCGTGTCCGGTGGCCAGACTATGAATCCCTCGACCGCCGACCTGCTGGGCGCGGTGGACCAGGTCAACGCGACCTCGGTCATCATCCTGCCCAACAACGGCAACATCCGCATGGCCGCTGAGGCTGCTGCTTCAGCCTGCACCGACAAGAAGGTCGCCGTCGTTCCCACCAAGACCGTCCCGCAGGCCTTCTCCGCGCTGTTCGCGGTCCTGCCCGATTCCGAGCTCGAGGATGCCGTCGCCGCCATGGTCGACGCCATCAGCGAGGTCCGCGATGGCGAGGTCACCCGCGCCGTGCGCGACTCCAGTGCCTCTGACGGTTCTCCGATTCACTCCGGTGACGTCATGGGTATCATCGCCGGCTCCATCGACGTGGTCGGTTCCGACGTGAAGCAGGTCACGCTCGACTGCATCAACCGCATGCAGGAGGAAGAGGAGGGCGACGCGCTGACGATTCTGGCCGGCGAGGAGCTGTCCGATGAGGCCTTCCAGGAGATCGTCGACGCTATCGAGGAGGCTCAGCCCGATCTGGAGATTGACGCCCATCGTGGCGAGCAGCCGCTCTATCCCGTGATCTTCTCGATCGAGTAGGCAACTGCCCATGTCCGAGCTGTGCTCCGTGCCGCGCGTCTCGGAGCGCTTTGCCCAGAGCAATGCGCTCGACGAGGATATCGCGCGACTCAAATATGTTTCGGGTAAACGTGAGGAGGCCCTTCGCCGTCTGGGAATTCGGACGGTGGGGGACCTCCTTCTCCATATCCCTCATCGATACCTGGACTTTACCCGTTCTTGGTCTATCGAGATGGCGCCCATCGGTACTGTGTGCACCATCATCGCCACGGTCGACCGTATCGTCCAAAAACAGCCGCGTCCGCGCATGCATGTGACCGAGGTCTCACTCGTTGACGAGACGGGCGTGCTGCAGGTCGCCTTTTTCCGCCAGCCCTGGATTGCCCAGCAGCTTAAGCAGGGCGACCGCCTGGCCGTGATGGGCAAGGTCGAGTTTGCCTACGGCTTTAAGCAGATGGCCTCGCCGCATTTTGAAAAGCTTGAGGACGGTCGTGCTGCGGGTACCATTTTGCCGGTCCACTACGTAAGTGACGGCGTGAGCCAGGCATGGATGCGTCGCATCGTGAGCGGTGCTCTTGAGCTCGTCGGCAATCCCTTCGATCCCATCCCGGCACCACTGCGCGCAAAGCGCAAGCTCATGAGCTGTGCCCGTGCGCTTCGTAGGATTCACTTTCCCTCGAGTATGGCCGCGCGCGACATTGCGCGCCGCCGTGTGGCCTATGAGGAGTGCCTGTACCTGCAGCTGGCGCTTCGCCTGCGCAACGATGGCGGCCTAGTCGATGTGGTGCCCTATGCCCACACCGCGGGCGAGCACCTGGCCGCACTCAAGCAAGCCCTGCCGTTTTCGCTGAGCGACGAGCAGGAGGTCGCGTTCCAAGATATCCTGCGCGATATGTGCGATGGCGGGCGTGTGATGAACCGCCTGCTGCTGGGCGATGTCGGTACCGGTAAGACCGCCGTTGCCGCCTGCGCGCTGGCTGTGGCTGCCGATAGCGGCACGCAGGCCTGTGTTATGGCGCCCACGGGCGTGCTGGCGCGCCAATATGCCGATAAGACCGGCCCTCTGCTCTCTCAGGCCGGCATGTCCTGGGCGCTTCTGACGGGTGCCACGCCGGCCGCAGAGCGCGAGAGCATCCATGTACAGCTGGAATCGGGCGAGCTTGACGTGCTCTTTGGCACCCATGCGGTGCTTTCGGATGACGTTGCGTTCAAGCATCTGTCGCTTGTCGTCATCGACGAGCAGCACCGGTTTGGCGTCGGCCAACGTAACGCCCTACGCGCGAAGGGCCCCGGTGCCGATCTGCTCGTTATGACGGCAACGCCAATCCCGCGTACGCTGGCGCTTTCGGTCTACGGCGATCTGGACACGAGTATCATCCGCCATCGGCCCGTCCCTGGCGCTGGCGTGACGACACGCGTGCTCACCGAGTCGAGCCGCGACCTCGCCTATGGCGCCATCCGCGAGGCGCATGCAAAGGGCCAGCAGGCCTACGTGATTTGCCCACTTGTGGAGCCGAGTGATTCGGCCGATGAGCTGGAAGACGTACCTGGTATCGCCCGCGACGACGAGGGCCGCGTGACGGTCCCCGTGCCGCTGCACGATACGGCAACCGAGCTCGATCGCCTGCGTCTGGCGTTGCAGGGTCTTGTCATCGAGCGCCTTCACGGCCGCATGCCGGCGGGGGAGAAGGACCAGGTTATCGATGCCTTCAAGCGTGGCGAGATTGACGTGCTCGTCTCGACTACGGTGGTCGAGGTGGGCGTCGACGTGCCTAACGCCACCGTCATGGTCATCGAGAACGGCGAGCGCTTTGGATTGGCTGCCCTGCACCAGCTGCGCGGCCGCGTGGGCCGTGGCAGTGTGTCGGGCACGTGCCTGGTCATGACGCACTCTAAGGGCAACGGCGGCGCGTCGGCAGCACAAGATCGCCTGCAATCGCTCGAAAAAACCGCGGATGGCTTTACGCTCGCCCAGATGGACCTGCGTCTGCGTCACGAGGGCGAAATCCTGGGCTACCGTCAGCATGGCGGTGTGACTCTGCGCTTTATCGACCTGGATGCCGACGAGGAACTGATCGAGTGGGCCCATTTGGACGCGGTCGAGCTCTTGCGGTATGCTTGCACCCTTGACTCCGTGGCGACGCGCCCCCTGCGCGATGCGGTCGTCATGCGATATCGACACATTTTTAAGGAGGTCAGCGGAGGATGAGAATCATCGGCGGCGAATGGCGCGGTCGTAAGATCGAGGAGCCCCGTGGTCGCGATGTCACCCGCCCCACGACTGATCGCGTGCGCGAGGCGTGCGCATCTATGGTCATGTCGGCATTCGATTTCGATCTGGACGAGGTCCGTGTGCTGGACGCCTTTGGCGGCTCCGGTGCCTTAGGGTTAGAGATGCTCTCTCGTGGGGCCCGCTCGCTCACGACGTTTGAGATCGATCGCAACGCCGCGCGGCTCATTACCAAGAATATCGAGTCGCTCTGCCGTGACCGTGCGCGTTGGCGCGTGGTCACGGGCGACATGCTGGCGAGTGCCTCGCGCGGTCGTGTACCGGGCGGCCCCTTTGATCTGGTCCTGCTCGACCCGCCCTATGCTTTTGGTGCCGAGCCGGTCGAGGAACTGCTGCAGAACCTGGCTCAGCAGGGTCTGCTTGCACCTGGCGCTTTTGCCCTGTTTGAGCATGCCGCCGCCGATGCGGGCGCGCATCCGGTAGGCTTTGAGACTGTACGTGAGAAGCGCTACGGCATTACCTCGGTCGACCTGCTTCGTTGGGTCGGCGATGACGACGGTGAGGGCGTTAGTGCCGTCACCGATGCTGATAACACCGATGCCACGACGTTTCAGGAGGACGCCCATGAATGACACCATCAACCGCGTGATCGTCCCGGGCACCTTTGATCCCATCACGTTTGGCCATATCGATGTGATCCGCCGCGCCCGACGCATCTTTCCCAGCGTGATCGTCGCTGTTGCCGAGTCGCAGGGTAAAAACGGTGTGGGCACCACGTTTACGCTCGATGAGCGCGTGGCGCTGGCCCGCGAGGCGCTCGGTGATATCGACGGCGTCGAGGTCCTGCCCTTTACCGGCCTCTTGGTCGACTTCGCTCGTGAGCAGGGGGCGGGGGCCGTGGTCAAGGGTCTGCGCGCCATGACCGACTTTGAGTATGAGCTGCAGCAGGCCGACCTTAACTATCGCCTGGATAGTGAGCTGGAGTCCATCTTTGTCATGAGTGCGCCGCAGTACGGCTATACCTCGAGCTCGGTCGTTCGCCAGATCGCCTCGCTCGGCAGTGACGTATCGACGTTTGTCCCGTCCAACGTGGTCGAAGCGCTCAAACATCGCTTTTCGTGACGTTTCTTATTGCCTGGTGGCATGTGGTAAACTAGCACAATGATATGTTACCTATGAAAGGAGACCGGATGCCGGGCGAGAATTTTCCTGGCGATAGGATCGTCAGCTTGGTCGATGAGCTCGAAGGGCTGATCGAGGAAGCCAAGCCGCCTTTCGGCAAGAACGCTCAGTTCAAGGTCATCGACGCCGACGTGTTCTTCAACATCCTCGACGAGATCCGCATGAGCTATCCCGAGGAGTGGCAGAAGTCCCGCCGTATCCTTAAGGAGCGCGAGGAGCTTATGGCTTCCGCCGCCGCTCAGGCCGATTCCATCATCGCTGACGCTCAGCAGCAGGCCCTCACCATTGCCGGTGAGCAGGAGATCGTCCGCCTTGCGCAGCAGCAGGCCGACGACATCCGCGATCGTGCCCAGCAGTACGAGCGCGAGACGCGTTATGCCGCCGAGGACTACGCAGAGCAGGTCTTTACGCACCTGGAGGAGAACCTTAAGAGCCTGACCGGCACCGTTACCCGTTGCCGTCAGCAGCTCAACGAGGGTGCCGCCCAACAGAATGGTCAGTGGTAATGGCTGAGTTCCCGAGCGTTACCGTCGATCTTTCCGAGCAGCTCGAGTTTCCTGGAGATCCGTATCCGCTGACCGGTAAGGTCGATGTCGCCACGTACACGGTGGGCGAGAAGGAGTACCAGCTACAGGACGGTATTGACTACGACGTTGTCTTTACCAATGCCGGTACCGGTGTCTTGCTCACGGGTATGGTTCGCGCGCATGCCACCGGCGAGTGCGACCGTTGCCTGGAGCCCGCCTCGTTTGATATCGCTGGCGAGATTGAGGAGTTCTACCTCTTTGAGGAGCCCGAGGATCCCGAGGCCTACGAGGACGGCTACGAGCTCCTGGGTGAGGACCGCATCGTCGATCTGGGTGAGCCCATCAACGACGCCGTCGTCATGGACACGCCGTTCGTGGTGCTCTGCAAGCCCGATTGCCGCGGTCTGTGCCCCACTTGCGGTTGCAATCTCAACGTCGAGCAATGTGATTGTGCTGCCCAAGCCGAGGCCGAATGGGCCGAGGCCACGGAAAATCCATTTGCAGCATTGAAGAATCTCAAGCTTGACGAGTAAAACTGTGGTAGTATCGCTACTTGCGCGTAATCGCCACACTGGATAGTTCATAAGGAAGGTCACTATGCCCGTACCTAAACAAAAGCAGGGTCGTATCCGCACTCACACCCGTCGTTCCGCCAACATGAAGATCTCGGCTGCGGCTCAGTCCACGTGCCCCCGTTGCGGCGCTGTTAAGCTTCCGCACCACGTGTGCCCCAGCTGCGGTTTCTACAAGGACCGCGAGGTTATCGTTACCGAGTAACGGTATACTCTGGATGCGATGCCGTTCCAAATGGAACCACAATGGCCGGCTCAATGAGTCGGCCATTTTTGTATAAGGAGCATGTTTATGAGTAACGTTCGCGTTTGTGTAGACGTTGTGGGCGGAGACGAGAAACCTCAGGTTGTTCTCGATGGTATCGAGGCTGCGCTTGCCGCCGATCCCGATATCGAGGTCTTGGCAGCTGGCCCCGCCGAAATCGGCAACCCTTTTGCCGCTTCCCATGCACGTGTTGAGGCCCTTGAGGCACCTGACGTTATCGCCATGGATGACGATCCCATTCGCGCCGTGATGACTAAACGCAAGTCGTCGATCGTGCTGTCGTGTCGTGCCATCAAGAAGGGTAATGCGGACGCGTTTTTCTCTGCCGGCTCCACCGGCGCCATGACCGCCGCTGCCACCGCCTACGTGACGCCGTTTAGGTTTCAGGCCGAAGGCAAGAAGCAGCCGGTGCGCCCCTGTCTGACCAATGCGCTACCCAATCGCGCCGGCGGTCTGACGGTGCTGTGCGATATGGGCGCCAACCCCGATGTCGAGGTCGATGACATGGTACGTTTTGCCCAGATGGGTAGTGCTTATGCCCGCGTCGTCCTGGGCATCGAGCATCCCCGCGTGGGCCTGCTTGCCAACGGCACCGAGGACGAGAAGGGCTCCAACTTTACCAAGGCCTGCTTCCCGGCCATGAAAGCCGCCGTTCCCGGCTTTGTTGGTAACTGCGAGGGAACGGACATCACCTCAGGTAACTTCGATGTCGTCGTTGCCGATGGCATGTCGGGCAATATTGCGCTCAAGGCCACCGAGGGTGCTGCCAAGTTTTTGCTACAGGAGCTCAAGGGCGTCTTTATGTCATCGCTCGGCACCAAGATCGCCGCGCTGCTCATTAAAAAGCAGATGCGCGAGATTAAGGCCAAGCTCTCTGGCGACGCCAAGGGCGGCGCGATTCTTCTGGGCCTGCGCGGCGTGGTCCTGATCGGTCATGGCGCCACCTCGGTCGAGGCTGTTAAAAACGGTACGCTCGCGGCGGCCGAAGCCGTGCGCGCCGGACTGGTCGAGAACGTCGCCAACTCTATGGATGGTATCGTTTTATAAGAGCGAGTTAGAGCGCTGTTATGTGCTTCGCGGTGCACGCCGTGGGGTAGAATCAGAACCGTGTCTTGGTACCGCCCGGGCGGTACCATTCTTTTGGTATTCATGCACTATGAGAGGAAGCGCTATGGACCGCTCCGAAATCTTCGACAAGATCGCCGAGGTCGCTGCTGACGTTCTGGGCGTCGATGTTGCCGAAATTAGCGAGGAGACCACCTTTGACGACCTCGATGCCAACTCGCTCGAGCGCCTGCAGCTGGTTACGGCTATCGAGGACGAGTTCAACCTCGAGATCGATGACGAGACCCTGCTCTCGCTCAACTCTGTCGCCGACGCCGTCGACGCTATCGAAGCTGCCAAGGAGGCCTAAGTCTTGGCTTTATCCGACCGACTTACGCGCGCCCAGGAAATCCTGGGCCATGAGTTCAATAATAAGGTGCTGCTGCGCGCGGCACTCACGCATCCCTCGGCAGTCGAGGGCCAGCCGCTTTCAGCCAGCTATGAGAGCCTTGAGTTCTAGGGCGATACCATTATGGGCGCTGTGGTCGCACGCTCCCTGTTTGAGTCCTATCCGGAGTTTGACGAGGGCAAGCTCACGCGCCTGAAGGTGTCGCTTGTCTCGGGTGCTACGCTGTCCGAGGTTTCTCACGAGCTGGGCATCGACGACATCATCATCTTTGGTGCCTCCGAGACCGGTACCGGTGCGCGCGGCCTGCATTCGGCCCTCGAGAACGTCTACGAGTCGCTCGTGGGAGCGCTGTACCTGGATGCCGGCTGGGATGCCGCGGCGGAGTTCATTCACCGTACGCTTAAGCCGCATTTGGCTTCCGAGCGTGCCGAGCATCCTGCGAACCCCAAGTCGTTTTTGCAGGAGTGTGTGCAAGCCGACGGTCACGAGCCCCCGGCGTACAAGCTCGTTGGCTCCGAGGGCCCGGCGCATGCGCCCACCTTTACCGCCGTGGTTTTGATCGATGGCATCCGGCAGGGTCGCGGCTCCGGCTCCTCAAAGAAAGAAGCCGAGGGAGCCGCTGCTCTCGAGGCGCTTGACCGCATGGGCTACACCACCAACGGCGTGATTCTCAACAAGAAGCCTGTTTAAGCGAGGAACCGTGTATCTCAAGTCCCTCACGCTCAAAGGGTTCAAGTCGTTTGCCGACCGCGCCCATATGACGTTTGAGCCGGGTCTGACCGTCATCGTCGGTCCCAACGGCTCGGGAAAATCGAACATCTCTGACTCGATTCTGTGGGTCCTGGGCGAGCAGAGCGCCAAGCAGCTGCGCGGCCAGGCCATGGAGGATGTCATCTTCTCGGGCTCGTCAGCGCGCAAGCCGGTGGGTGTCGCCGAGGTCACGCTGGTGCTCGATAACTCGGACCATATGCTGCCTGTCGATTTTGACGAGGTCGCCATTACCCGTCGCATGTATCGCTCGGGCGAAAGCGAGTACCTCATCAACTCGAGTCCGTGCCGCCTGATGGACATTCAGGACATCCTGCACGATTCGGGCTTGGGCAAGGATACGCATTCCATTATTAGCCAGGGCAAGCTCGACGCCATTTTGCAGCGCCGCCCCGAGGAGCGCCGTGCCCTCATCGAGGAAGCCGCCGGTATCTCCAAGCACAAGCGGCGCAAGGAGCGTGCGCTCAAAAAGATTAAGTCGATGGACGAGCACCTGACGCGTGCCCGCGACATCAATAAGGAAATCGCCCGTCAGCTGCGGCCGTTGGAGCGTCAGGTCGATCGCGCGCGCAAGTACAAAGAGCTGTCCTCGCGTGCGAACGAGCTTACGCAGATGCTGGCTGTCGACGAGCTGCGTTCGCTGCAGTCGCAGTGGAACGACCTGGAGAGCCGCTCCAAGGAAGGTGCCGCCGAGCTGGAGCTTGCGCAGTACCGCATGGGCGAAAAGGAGCGCGAGCTCGAGAAGCTTCAGGTCATGCTCGAGGAAAAGGGCCTGTTTGTGGGCGACCTAGGCGAGCAGCGCCGTCATATGCAAGATGTGGTCGGCCGCATTAACTCCGACATGCGCCTGCTCGAGGAAAAGGGCCACAACATGGTGTCGCGCCTGTCTGACATGCGCGGACAGATTTCGAGTTCCGAGCATCAGCGTCGTCGCGTGGTCGAGGAGCTCGAGGACGCGCGTGCGCAGCTTGAGGAAGTGACCGGTGCGCATATGCAGGCCCAGGAGGACGTTGACGCCGCTGGTCCTGCCGCCGCTGAGCTCCACGAGCGTCGCGTTGCGCTCGACAATCAGATTTCGCAGTTCACGCGTGAGCAGCGCGATGTGCAGCGTGTGGCCGATAACGCCGCGCTCGAGCTCGCCAAGGTGAAGGACTCGCTGAGCAATGCCGAGGTCGAGGACAACATGTATGCCTCGCGCCTGGAGCAGATCGACGAGCAGCTTGAGGAGGTCATGGCCTCGCTTGAGAGCCGTCGCGACCGCGCCGAGGAGCTTGAGGGCGCTCTTGAGGAAGCGCGCCAGGCTCAGGTTGATGCGCGTGAGGCCACCGAGACGGCACGCGCGGCCCTGAAGGACCTGCGTGCCCGCGAGAGCGAGGCGCGCAACAAGTTGTCCGAGGTGCGCTCGGAGCTTTCCAGCCAAAAGAAACTCGATGCCCGCATGGCCGACAGCTCGCCGCTCGTGAGCCGTCTGGTGGGTGCGCTGGGCGACGATGTCTTGGGTCGTCTGGGCGACGTGCTGGAGGCCCCGCGCGAGCTTGAGGGCCTGGTTGAGCAATTGCTCGCCGGCGATATCGATGCGCTGCTGTTTGATGACGCCGCCAGGCTTGAGCGTGCCGGTCGTGCGGCTCTGGACCAAAAGAAGGCCTCGGGCGAAGCACTGCTGGTGACGCGCGGCGTGAGCGGCTCTACCGCCGCTGAGGGCGCTGCCGGTACCCGCCTGGTTGATCGTCTGTCCGTGCGTGCAGGCTACGGACCCGTCGTCGAGGCGCTGCTCGGCGGCTATTACGTGGTCGATGACTTGGCTGCCGCGCTGGCTGCGCCTGTCGTTGACGGTGTGACCTATGTGACTCCCGATGGCGCCCGCGTAAGCTGTGGCGGCCTGGTGCGTGTGGGCCTCGATGCCGGCGAGGCGTCGGGTGCTCTGGAGCGTAAGCGTCGCATTCGCGAGCTGGATGGGCTTGAGCCCGATTTGGCCGCTGTGTTTGAGCATGTGTCGGATCAGGTCGTCGAGGCCAATGCGGCCGTTGAGGAAGCGCGTGCCGCTGAGGGCGATGCCGCTGGCGAGATCGCCCGTCTTGAGGGCGAGCGCCGCTCGCTGCTCTCCGAGATCGGCCGCTTGGAGCAAAGCGCCAACAATGCCGAGGTCGAGCGCGTGCGCATCTCCACGCGTCGCGAGCAGGCCTCCGAAGCCGTTCGCGCTGCACGCCCGCGAGTTGATGAGCTCACCCGTTCGCGTGACGAGGCCCGCGCGCAGGCAAGCGATCTGGGCTTGCAGATTGCCGAGGCCAACGACGAACTCGACCGCGTTCGCCGTGACGATTCCGAGGCTGCCGGCAAGCTCGCCGACGCCAAGGTCCGCCTAGCCTTGACGAGTGAACGCCTGCGTTCGCTGAAGGGCCGTGTGCCTGACCTGGAGCATCGCCTGGAGGGCATCGACCGCCGTATCCGCGGAACACGCCAGGCCTCGCGCTCGCTCGAGTTGCTGCGCCTGCGCGTCGATCCCATGCACGAGCGCTATTCGGCCCTGCTGGAGCGCGCGTCGGATTGGGCCGCGCGCTTGCGTGACCAGGCTTCGCTCGAGGAGGCGGACTCGGCCTCGCTCAAGAAGACTATCGAGGATGCCAAGGCAGAGGTTGCCCGCGCTAAGGAGCGAGTCGATACCGCCTCTGCCACGCAAAACGAGTTCAAGGTCGCGCGTGGCAAGCTCGAGGTGCAGGTAGAGGCCGCCATTAAGGCCATTACCGCCGATGGCACGACGGTGCTCGAGACAGCGCTCATGCTTCCGGCGCCCACGGACCGCGATGCCGCCGAGCGCGAACTCAACCAGCTTGTGCGCCAGAGCAACAACCTTGGTCCCGTTAACCAAGTTGCCATGGAGTAGTACGAGCAGCTCAAGCGCCGTGCCGACTACATCGAGGAGCAGCTGGCCGATCTGGAGAGCGCGCGCAAGGCGCTCACCAAGATCACGGTGGCCATTGATCGCAAGATGCGGAAGGCCTTCCTGGTGACGTTTGAGAAGGTCGACGCGAACTTCCGCGAGATCTTCGCTATGCTCTTCCCGGGCGGCCAGGCTCATCTGGAGATGACCGATCCCGAGCATCCTGCCGAGACGGGTATCGAGGTCGTGGCGCAGCCGCGCGGCAAGCGCATCACCAAGATGATGCTCATGTCGGGCGGCGAGAAGAGTCTGACGGCGCTCGCCCTGCTTTTTGCCGTGTACCGCACACGTACGGTTCCGTTCTATGTGCTGGACGAGGTCGAGGCGGCGCTTGATGACGCTAACCTGTCCAAGCTCATCGGAGCCCTCGATGTGCTGCGTTCCGATACGCAGCTCTTGGTTATCTCGCATCAGCGCCGTACTATGGAGGACGCTGACGTCCTCTATGGCGTCTCGATGCAAGCCGACGGCGTCAGTCGCGTCGTCTCGCAAAAACTCGATCGCGAAACCGGAAAGGTCGTGAATGCATA
>CAJMJM010000024.1 GCA_905213725.1 Collinsella aerofaciens | reverse complement strand
CATCCTGGACGCCCCCTCAATCATCACCACGCCCTCGAGCGAGCGGAACATGCGGACGACGTTTTCGGTCTCGCTCTCCTTTTGCGGGTAATTGGCATTGAGGTACGCCGCCTTTACAAAACGGCTCGGCGAATAGCAATCGCCCGGAATGCCGCGCATGCCGGCACCCGCGCCATAGGGCTTGAGCTCGGCGCCACGCCATGTCGCCGTCTGCGGAAAATCGCTTGTGGCGGTGATATAGGTGCGGAGGTTTTCCATGTGCCACGGGAAGGTCGGCTGGTTGGCAAGGGTGTCGACCGGATCGTCGTATACATGCAGGCCGTCAGCCATCATCTCGACCACGATGCTGCGCTGGCTGTCGCCGATAATCCAATGGAGCAGCGACACGCCCAGCCCCTCTCCGGCAGATTTGGCGACAATCACCGTATCGCGCAGCGCGGCCTCGACCTCATCGACCGTCGAGAACGTCGCTGCCACCCACAGGGGAAACTCATAGGCCGCAATATTGTTCTTGCCGTCGACAGGGCCCTCGGCATACTCGGCATAACCCGGGAAATTGAGACCCGCCACGGCAAGGCCCGCATCGTTGCCGCAGTCGAAGAACATAGGGTAGTTCTTGTAATCGATGCACATACCGATCACCGCGTGCGCCGCTGTCGCGTCGTCGATAAACGAATACGGAATGTGAAACCCGCGCGGCATCACGCGAACCTGTTGGCCGTAGTCAAAGCTCCAGTCGAGATTGCGGCCCAGATACATGTGGCCAGAATTATCGGTAAATCGAATACTCGTACACATAGCGCCTCCTAGCTTTACGTTCTTTCTAATTTCATTGTCTCCAAACAAAAAGGCGCTAAACACAAAAGCCCGGACATGACAACAATGTCATGCCCGGGCCAAAAGAGACGAAGTGCGGTGCTTTGGTCCCCTTAGACCAACTTTCCAAGACAGTGGTCGATCATATGCTGGATCATCTGTGCCTCAAAGCCCGCGTAGTCGCGGCGGCACTCCTTCATCTTGCCGTCGACGATCTGATCAAAGGCGACCTTGCACTTGATATAGCGCGTGGACTTGGTGACCTCCTCGTGCGTCAGGCAGCTCTCCTCCATCTTGCTGGCGCCCAGGCCAAACACCAGACGGGGGTTGTAGAGTACGTGAGGCTCGCCGGCATCGTCCAGGTAGACGCAAACCTTCTTGGTAACGCCAATCTGGTTAGCGGCAAGGCAGCCGGCATCGTCGAGCGACTTGATGGTATCGATCAGGTCCTGAGCAACCGACTCGTCCTCGACGGTCGCAACCTCGCAACGCTGGGACAGGATAGCCTCGTCGCGGCAGAGCTCTTTAATCATACGTTCCTCCAAAGAGTTCGTTGTAACCGCTTAAGTATACGGTACCCACACATTTTCATGCGAAAAATACCGTCCGTCTGCTACAAAGCGCCGAACATCAACATGCGAGGAACAACAGCGTCGTAAAGGGGCTATAGTAGTTGAGTTCGTGTCAATCGGCCTAAACTCGGGGCCGAACAAGGAAAGGGTATGCATGGACGAACTTTTTCACGTCAGTGAGCGCAAGTCCACAATCGGGACCGAACTCCGCGCTGGACTGACAACATTCCTGGCGATGGCCTACATCATCGCCGTCAACCCCGCGGTGCTCTCGGGCGCTGGCATCGATGCGGGAGCGCTCGCCTGCGCCACCTGCCTGGGCGCCGGCATCATGACCATCTGCATGGGCATCTTCGCCAACCGCCCGCTCGCCTGCGCATCGGGCTTAGGCGTCAACGCGATGATCGCTGGAATCACCACCACCGTCTGCGGCGGTGACTGGCACGTGGCCATGAGCGTCATCTTCCTTGAGGGCGTCGTCATCTTGCTGCTCGTGCTTTGTGGCCTGCGTGAGGCCATCATGGACGCCATCCCGGTTGTCCTGCGTCACGCCATCTCGGTGGGTCTGGGCCTGTTCATCGCCATGATTGGCCTGTGCGATGCCGGCATTATCACCGCTGGCGCCGGTACACTCGTCGGTCTGGGCGACATCACCTCCCCCACCTTCATCGTCGGCATCATCTCCATCCTGGTGACGGTCGCCCTCGCCTGCCGCAACGTCCCCGGCTCGCTGCTCATCGGCAGCGTCGTCGCCGTCATCGCCGGTATCCCCCTAGGTGTGACCCAGGCTCCGACCGGTATCATCGCCCCGCTCGACTTCTCGAGCATCGGTGGCCCCATCGCCGACGCCGGCGGCGTGCCCGCCATCGTCAAGGTCCTTACCGACCCCGCGCTCCTCGTCATCTCGTTCTCGCTGCTCATGAGTGACTTCTTCGACACCATGGGCACCGCGATGGCCGTGGCCAAGCAGGGCGAGTTCCTCACCGACGACGGCAACGTCGAGAATATCAAGGAGATCCTGATCGTCGACTCCGCCGCCGCTGCTGTGGGCGGTTTCATGGGTGTCTCCTCCATCACCACCTTCGTCGAGTCCACTTCCGGCGCCGCCGACGGTGGCCGCACGGGCCTCACCTCCGTCACCACCGGCGTGCTGTTCATTCTCGCCGCGTTCTTCTCCCCCATCGTCACCATCGTTTCCAGCGCCGCCACCTGCGGTGCTCTGGTCTACGTCGGCTACCTCATGATGAGCGAGGCCTCCGAGATCGACTGGTCCGACGTGTCGCAGGGTTTCCCGGCGTTCATGATTGTCGCCGGCGTGCCCTTCACCTACTCCATCTCTGCCGGCATCGGCCTGGGCTTTATCGCCTACGTGATCGTCGCGCTCTTTAAGGGCGAGGCCTCCAAGATCAAGCCGCTCATGTGGATCGCAGCCCTTGCCTTCCTTGTCTACTTCTTCCTGGCGTAACGGCATAGTCTGCTAAAGCAAAACAAGAAGGCGCAGAAACGCATCGAGCGGCTCCGCGCCTTTCTTTTAGCGTCTGCCCCCGTGTCAGCGTGCGACAATTAAGGCTGTCAATATCACAACACCGAGAGAAGCCTGCCTTGGAAGCGCATCATAAGCAGATAACCGTTTATTCAGAGTGTGCGGAAGGCGCGCCCGTCATCTACCTCCCCGTGGCTCTGGGCGACGGGAGTGAAGTCTACGAGCGCTGCCGAGAGCTCGATTGCCCGCCGTTCACCCTTGTCGCCATTGGAGGGCTCGATTGGAATCGCGAGCTGAGCCCCTGGGAATGTGAGGGAACTATACGAGATGCCGAGCCCTTTGGTGGACAGGCTGCTGGTTTTCTTGACGAGTTGTTGAAGCAGATAATCCCCCAGGCCGAATCATCGCTCCCGCAACCGCCCGCCTGGCGCGGCGTTGCCGGCTACTCGTTGGCGGGTCTTTTTGCACTGTGGGCACTTTGGCAAACAGATGTCTTTGAGCGCGCAGCGAGTGCATCGGGGTCGTTATGGTTCCCCGGCTTTATCGACTACGCGCGCGAGCGCACGATGACGGCTACGCCCGACGCCGCCTATCTGTCGCTCGGTAAAAAGGAAACCAAGACGCCCAACCGCATGATGCGGCACGTACTCGACGATACGCACGCGATGGAAGAGCTGCTTATCGAGCGTGACATTCCAACAACGCTGGAGCTCAACCCCGGCAATCACTTTGCCCAAACTGACCTGCGCATGGCGCGCGGCATCCACTGGATACTGACGCATTAAAAATGGCGTCCACGCGTACATACGCATGGACGCCATTTTTAATTTGGCTGAACGCAGCTACTATTCGGCAGTCTCCTCAAGTTCGGAAGTATCGAACTCAAAGTCATTACCGGGCAGGATGGCGTTGAGCACAATGCCCACCAGCGAGCCCACGGCAAGGCCCGAAAGCGAAATCGTCACGCCGCCCAGCTCCAGCACGATGGCACCGGCGGTACTGTAGGCAATGCCGAGCGAAAGCACGAGCACCAAAGCCGCAACCAGCACATTGCGGTTGTTCTGGAAATCGACCTGGTTTTCGATAAGGTTGCGAACGCCCACGGCACTGATCATGCCGTAGAGCACGAGCGACACGCCGCCGATTACACACGCCGGCATAGCAGCGATCACAGCAGCAAACTTGGGGCAGAACGAAAGCACGATGGCGCAGCAGGCGGCAATGCGAATCACGCGCGGGTCGAACACGCGCGTCAGGGCAAGCACGCCGGTGTTCTCGCCATACGTCGTATTGGCGGGGGCGCCAAAAAGCGATGCCAAGATGGTCGCCAGGCCATCGCCGAGCAAGGTACGGTGCAGACCGGGATCGGCAATGTAATTGCGTTCGCAGGTAGAGCCAATGGCGGAGATATCGCCGATATGCTCGATCATAGTTGCAAAGGCCAGCGGCATGATGGTGATGATGGCCGTCGTGGCAAGACCGCTATCGAACTGCGGTCCAAAGAGCGCAAACACGGTGTTGTCCCACACGACGGGCAAGCCAACCCAGGGGGCAGCTGCGACGCCAGAGAAGTCGACCTCACCCAACGCAGCCGCAACGGCATAGCTCACCACCACGCCCAGCAGAATCGGCACGATCTTGACCATGCCGCGGCCCCAGATGTTGCAGATGATGATCACGGCCACAGCGATAACGGCGACAAGCCAGTTGGTCTGACAGTTGGCAATGGCAGAGCTCGCTAGGATCAGGCCGATGGAAATGACGATGGGGCCGGTCACCACCGGCGGAAAGAAGCGCATGACACGTTTGGCGCCAAATGCGCGGAACAGCGCCGCCAGCACCGGATAGAGCAGGCCGGCGCAGGCAACGCCCAGGCAAGCGTAGGGCAAAAGCTCGGCCTCGCCGTTGGGTGCAATGGCGGCATAACCCGCGATAAAGGCAAACGACGAGCCCAGAAACGCGGGCACCTTACCACGCGATAGAAAATGAAACAGCAGCGTGCCGATGCCGGCGAACAGAAGCGTCGCCGAAACGGAAAGGCCGGTGAGCACGGGCACGAGCACCGTGGCTCCGAACATCGCAAACATGTGTTGCAAACCCAACACGAACATGCGCGGGCGGCCGAGCGATGATGCATCGTAGATGGCATCGGTGACGGCGGGCGTCGAGGATTGGGGCATGGAAGTCCTTTCATGATGGAAGGGCGATCAGGCATATCGGATAACCTGCCCGAACGATACGATCCGGACCATTGTACGCGATACGCAATGCCTCGCACGCGCCGTCACCTGCAAGCGGTAGCGTTACTTCCAAACGCGCTCGGCAATGCGCTTGACCAGCGCGATCTTTGCCCACTGTTCGTCCTCGGTCAGCTTGTTGCCAATCTCGCAGCTGGCAAAGCCGCACTGGGGCGACAGGTACAGGTTCTCGAGCGGCACGTACTTTGCGGCCTCGTGGATACGTTCGACGATAACGTCCTCGTCCTCAAGCTCAGCTGCCTTTGTAGTGACCAGTCCCAGCACCACCTTCTTGCCGGGGGCAACGTACTTAAGCGGCTCAAAACCACCGGCGCGCGGCGTGTCGAACTCCAGATAGAACGCATCGACATCCTCATGTGCGAACAGATACGGAGCGATAGGGTCGTAGCCGCCTTCAAAAGCGTAGGTGGAGTGGTAGTTGCCGCGGCACACGTGCGTGTTGATGACCAAATCGTCGGGCTTGCCCTCGATGGCGGCGTTGTTGAGCGCCACGCCCAGCTCGCTTACCTTTTGCAGGTCGACCGGGCTCATGCCGGTTTTGGCGACAAAATCGGTATCGCAGTAGATGCCCCAGGTGCAGTCATCAAACTGGATGTTGCGGCAGCCTGCTGCGTACAGGTCGGCGATCACCGTGCGATAAGCGGCTGCAATGGCGTCGGCAAGTTCCTCATCGGTCTTATAGACAGCGCGCAGGCTCTCCTGCTGGCCATCGCAGCGATCGAGCGTGACCTCAGAGAACGTCTGGATCGGCGCCGGAATGGTCTGGCGTGCGACCTGGCCCTCCTCCTCAAGCGCCTTGACGAACTTAAAATGCTCGACGAACGGGTGGTTCTCGCCGCTAATGGGACCGGTAACCACGGCGGTGTCGGCCGTCGTCTCCTCGTCATGGAACATATAACCCGTGCGTGAGGTGCGGCGCTCAATGCCGTTAAGGCCCCACATAAAATCGAGGTGCCAGTAGCTGCGGCGGAACTCGCCATCGGTGATCACCTGCAGGCCGGCGGCCTTCTGCTTGGCCACCAAATCGCGAATGGCATCGTCCTCGACGGCCTTAAGGCCGGAAGCGTCGAGTTTACCCGCGACATAGGCGGCACGGGCGTCCTTTACAGCCTGCGGACGAAGAAAGCTGCCGACGATATCGGCGCGAAACGGCGCGTTCGGTTGAATCGAAGTGCTCATAGATATCTCCCTTTGCATTGGTTGCTTTACTGGGACAGAGTATGAGCGCTCATATGACCATCGTAAAATATACGTTTATAACAGTTTGATATAGATGTTTCCTATATCAGTCTGGACTGTCATAAAGAGACTTGAACCGTGCGGAGCACAGCAGCCTAGATATGCTGACGAATCGCGTCGATATAGGCCCGACCGTAGCGCGTAAGCGTCGTGTTCTTGCGCGTGATGATGCCAATCTCCATGTACTCGTCCACGTCGAGCGGAATCGAGATAATGCCGGGGCCGTTGAGCTCGTGGCTGATCACGCCCGAGCATACCGTGTAGCCGTTGAGGCCCATGGCCAAATTGAACAACGTCGCACGGTCGCGCACGCGGATATTTTTGCGACGCTCGAACGTCGAGGTCAGCTCCTCGGAATAGTAAAACGAGTTGTAGCTGCCCTGCTCGTAGGACAGGAACGGGTAGTCTTCCAGGTCCTCGAGCGTCACGCTGGAGCGGTCCGCCAGCGGATGGTCGGCGCAGACGAAGACATGCGGCGTGGCGCAGAAGAGTCCTTCGAACACGAGCTCGTTGGCCACCAGCATGCGCTCGATGACCTCGCGGTTATGCTCGGATAAGTACAGGATGCCCAGTTCGCTTTTCATATGCGCGACATCCTCGATAATCTCGTGAGTCTGCTCCTCGCGCAGGGTGAAGTCGTAACGCGCGGCATCGAACTCGCGGATCACGTCGACAAACGCGTTGACGGCAAAGGAATAATGCTGGCAGCTCACACTAAAGTGCGGCACCTGCTCGGATGCGCCCTTGTACTTGCCCTCGAGCAGGTCGGCCTGGTCGAGTACCTGGCGCGCATAGCCCAAGAAGGTCTCGCCTTCCTCGGACACAATGACGCCCTTGTTGGTGCGCTCAAAGATGTGCACACCCATCTCGTTTTCGAGATCGCGAATCGACGCGGTAATCGAAGGCTGCGACACAAAGAGACGGCGCGAGGCCTCGGTAATGCTGCCGCATTCGGCAACTTTGACGACATATCTGAGCTGCTGGAGCTTCATGGCTGTCTCCTTAGCTGTTCGCGAAATTCGCGTCGGCTGCACCCTCCTGACGCATAAACGGCGGCATCTCCCCCGTCGCGGCGCAGGCGGCAATCTGATGCAAGACTCCGGCGACCGCATCATCCACCGCGGCGCCGATATGCCAGCGCGCGGCAGCCGTGACGGCCTCATTGGCATTGGCGACTGCAACGGAGTTGGGAACGGCATCGATCATGGGCAGATCGTTATCGGAATCGCCAAATACGGCCACCTCGTCGGGCGTCAGGCCCAAGGCGCGCGCCAGCTCCAGCGCAGCGCAGCCCTTGTCCCAACCATCCGGAAGGATGTCGAACAGGCGCACTCGGTTGTTGGGAAACACAAGCGAGAGTTCCGGCACCTCAACGGCAACGCGCTCGCGTAGCTCCGCGAGCTCCTCACGCGAACGGGCACTCCAGATATTCGCCTTAAACACCGGCGCGCCATCGACGACGGGACGACACGGGGCCTCTTCGCCTTTGAGCCACGCATTGCCGCCCGACTCCATAGCGCGACGCACACGCTCGGGATTGCTCGTCACGCAATAGGCATCGTTGCCCCAAAAGTCATCGCCCAGGCTGTAGACTTTTAGAAATGTATCGTCGGTCTCTTGCTCCAGATAGTCAGCCAAACGCATCAGAGCATCGTTGTCGATTGCGCGCGAAGCGACTACTTCGCCGTCGACAAACATCACCTGGCCGTTACAGAACGCACCGGTCGAAAAACACTCGGAACGGTTTTTGAACATCCAGCCCATCGCGGACGGCTGACGACCCGAAACCGGCCCAAAGTGCAGACCCGCCGCCTGCATGGCATGAACACCCTCAATGGCGTAGTCGCTGGCGCCGTCATGCCCGGCTGGAATCAGTGTATCGTCCATATCGGTCAGCACAAGTTTAATCATAAGGCCCCCATTCGTATCGGTCCTACCTATTGTAACGACCTGCCAAAATAAACCTGCCCCTTTTTGGCAGGTGCGCTAGTATAGGGAACAACAGATTCGATGCGGGAGTGCCGGCGGTGCAAACCACAAGGCTGAGAGGGCATGGGGCCCAATCCTTTGAACCTGTCAGTTAATGCTGGCGTAGGGAGCATGCCGCCTTTACAGGGGCGCTGTCTATGCACAGCGCCCCTTTTCTATGCCAAGGAGGCATGTGCAGTGATTGATTCGGAACAGCTTAAGCAACATATGGTCAAGGCCGTAGAGGAAATTCGCGCCACCAATCCGATGGCCGGCTCCATCACCAACACGGTGACGATTGACTTTGTCGCCAACGCACAGCTCGCCGTGGGCGGATCGGCCGCCATGGTCTATCTGCCCGACGAGGGCGAAGCGCTCGTTGCCGGCGGCGGCGCCATCTATCTCAACATGGGCACGCTCTTCCCTATCTACGAGCAGACGATTCCCCGCGCGGCGAAGGCGGCACACGACGCCGGCAAGCCCTGGGTGCTCGATCCGGTGGGCCTGGGTATCGGCAGCCTGCGCACCCAGCTGGTAAACGAGCTCAAGCAGTACAAGCCCGCCATCGTGCGCGGCAACGCCTCCGAGATTATCGCACTCGCCGGCCTGTGGGGTCTTGAGGGCGAGGCGGCTGATCTGAGCCGCGTGCGTGGTGTCGATACCACCGACACGGTCGACGCCGCCCGCGATGCCGCCGTGGCGCTCGCTCGCCACACCGGTGGCGCCGTTGTGGTCTCGGGCGAAGTCGACCTAATCACCGACGGCACGACGGTGGCCAAGTCTCACGGCGGCAGCCCGCTCATGTCCAAGATCACCGGCTGCGGCTGCTCGCAGGGCGGCGTGCTGGCCGTGTATGCCTGCGCCGCCGACCCGTTTACGGCAGCCGTCTGCGGCACCGCCGTCTACAACGTGGCCGGCACGCGTGCCGCCGCTGTCGCCGACGCCCCGGCAAGCTTTAAGGTCGCCTTTATCGACGAGCTCTACCGCGCAACCGCCCAAGACATCGCCGATAACCGACTCGAGCTCGAGGAGGCATAGGCCATGTCCGAGCCCGCAACCAATGCCGGCATGAACACGCTCGTCGCCGTGGCCATCGCCCCGTGCGGCACCGGCGATGAGCTATCCGCCGAGGTCGCCGAGGTCGTGCGTGTCATTCGCGAGAGCGGCCTGCCCAACCGCACCACCTCCATGTTCACCGAGATCGAGGGCGACTGGGACGAGGTCATGCAGGTCGTGCGCGACGCAACCTTTGTGTTGGCGAGCAAGGGAATCCGCACCGAAGTCGTGCTCAAAGCCGATATTCGGCCCGGATTTACCGACACCATGACCGGCAAGCTCGAGCGCATGGAAGCACAGATCAAGAAGCAGGAGGAAGCACGATGAGCATCCGCGACAACCTTGATATCTCGGCCTATCTGGTACTCGGCCCCGAAAACACCCTCGGGCGCCCCGTGGGCGATGTGGTGGCCCAGGCGCTCGACGCAGGCTTTACCTGTATCCAGGTGCGCTCCAAGGTGGCAAGCGCCCGCGAGATCATTGCACTGACCGGCGACGCCGCGCAGGCAATCGCACAGGCTGGCAAGACCGGTCAGGTCGCCCTGTTAATCGACGACCGTCTGGACTGTGTACTCGCCGCGCGCGAGCAGGGCATTGCCGTCGACGGCGTGCACGTAGGCCAGAGCGACATTCCCGTCGAGGTCTGCCGCAAGCTGCTGGGCCCCGATGCCATTGTGGGCCTTTCGGCCCGTTGCGAGGAGATGCTCGAGTACGTCAAGACCGCCGACATGAGCCTGGTCGACTACCTGGGCATCGGCCCGCTCCACGAGACCGAGACCAAGCGCGACTGCGGACGCGCGGCCGACGGCTCTATCATCACCAAGAGCTTTGAGGACCTGGACGCACTCCACGCGGCAAGCCCCGTGCCCATCGTGGTGGGCGGCGGCGTCAAGACGGCCGACCTGCCGCAGCTCACGGCCACCGGCGTCGACGGCTTCTTTGTGGTGAGCGCTGTCTGCAGCGCCGATGACCCCCACGCCGCGGCCAAGGAACTCGTCGACACCTGGCAGCAGGCATAGGCTCAGGCCGAACAACTGATTCGCGACCTCATATCTTCAGCAATGGAAAGCGCATCCCAGTTTGGACCTCCATTCCGGGATGCGCTTTCCGCCGAGATGGCGGCAGCGGCCTCTACCCTGCCAGATATGTCTCCAGTGCCGGCAAGGTCGCCTCAGCATCGCGACGACCAATCTGATAGATGCGCTCGAGCTCATCGGGCTCGCGGCACAGCGACGGCACTTTCACCGATTCGCTCGGACGCACCACAAAGATATCGCCGGCGGCCTCACGACGTGCCAAATCATCGAGCGTGGCATTGTAGACCTCATGCCGATGCTCAAGCGCTGCGACAAACTCCGGATAGTGACGGAACACGCGACGCAGCATAGGCATCACGCTGTTGGGCTGCTTCACAAAGCCCGCCGGCTGCGTGAGCACCACGATATTGCGGTCATACCCCTGAGCAAACAGCCATGCACTGGGAATAGAATCAGCCACGCCGCCATCCAGGTACTTGCGGCCCTCAATGGCGACAGGACGCGTCGCCACGGGAATTGCCGACGACGCCCGGATCCACTCGATATCGCGCTCGTCGCCATACGGCAGATCGTGATAGACGGCCTTGCCCGTCTCGATATCGGTACACACGCACGTAAATCGCATGGGGCAGGCGCGATACGCCTCCAAGTCGATGGGATCGCGCTCGATAGGCACCTCGTGATAAGCAAAGTCGGCATTGAACATATCGCCGGTTCGCAGCCAGCTGGTCACGCTCGCATAGCGCTTGTCGGCGCAATAGGCCTTGTTATAGCGAATGGCGCGGCCGATCTGGCGCGATTTAAAGTTGTAGCCAAATGCCGCGCCCGCCGAGACGCCCACCATATGGTCGCAGGTCAAACCGTGCTCCATCCAAACGTCGAGCACGCCCGCCGTATACATACCGCGGTAGCCGCCTCCCTCGAGCGCCAGCCCCACCGTGCGCGTCATATTTGACTGTGCCATGCGACCATCTCCGTTCCTGCGTTTTAAACCGGGACAAGTATACCCGTCAACATATATCGTCCCAGTCGCATTTTTATCGAACATCGCATCGTCGCGCTACCGCCTGTCGAATAATAGCCGCCCACAGCATGTGCACCCATATATAATTGTGCACTATTGTTTACACTACTCAGCTGTTATCAACAGCGAACATTAGCCGGCAAATTAACTCAACAACGCGGCAAGGCGGGGGCCTGGATACATGCAAAGCGCTGAGCAACGTTGCATGTACACAACGAGCTCGCCCGTCGCAATCCGCCCCGACCTCAGAAAGCCGCTTAGAACATGGATACTGTCAGCAATTACACCGAAACGCTCGAAAAGACCGTCCGTGACCTTCTCGAGCGGCAGGAGGATCTGATCAGGACTGCCTTTACCGACCAGCTTACCGGGCTTGGCAACCGTGGCGGCTTTGCCCGTTCCCTCGAGGAGCTCTGGGAGCAGGACGCCCCCGTTACCATGGCGTTCATCGATATCGACAATCTCAAGCACTGCAACGACGTCTTTGGGCATGACGAGGGCAACCGCTATATCTTGCAGGTAAGTCTCTATCTTAAGCTGTATATGAAGGTGGGCGAAGCGGCGTTTCGCATAGGCGGCGACGAGTTTGCCATTCTATCTACGATTGCAACCGAGGACGACCTCGCCGAACGTCTGAAACACTGCCGAACGGTTCTGCTCAAAAACAACGATTCCGAGATGCCCCACTCGTTTAGCTACGGAGTGTCACATGCCGACCCCGCCCTGGGCGAAGCTTCCAATCGCATGACGCTCGATGCCGACCATCGCATGTACGACTACAAGCTACGTCATGCCATGCACCTCGATCGACGCAATATCACGCAAGTTCACGCCGACGACTTCGAAATAAGCGATCGAATTTTTGACGCCTTTTCGATGCTCAACGAGGGCCGTTATTTCTTTATCGAGAACTTGGACAAACATCGCACCCTTTGGTCACAAGGCGCCTTGCGCGACCTTGGCCTTCCCTCGGAGCACATAGACAAATGTCGCGATTACTGGAAAACGCGCGTCCATCCCGACGACCTTGAGGCCTGCATCAACGACATCGACCAAGTCTACAACGGCACCAAGCACCGTCGCGTCATGCAGTATCGTGTGCGCAACGCCGTCGGCGACTACGTCCTTTGCCGTGCTCGCGGGTTTCGTATCGACGGCGACGGAAATGTCCCCTCGCTCTATGTCGGCGAGCTCGTCAACCACTCACTTGCCGAAACCGTCGACGCTGCCACAGGCCTCGGAACGCAGCGCATGCAGGCCAACGCCATCGACGCCAGCCGCCGCGATCGTTGCGAGACAGGGCTTATAGCGGTGCGCGTTCGTGGCACGACAAAGCTCAACGAGCTCTACGGGGCCGAGGCTGTCGACAACATGCTTGCCGAATACGCAGGCCGCATGCTGTCGATCACTCGCGGCAGGAGCCGGGTCTACCGTTCACGAAGCGTTCAGTGCGTCGTGCTCAGCAACGACCTAGACCACGAGGCATTCGAGCAACTGACCCGCCACCTTAAAGAGGCCGTTTTCGCTCCTGTTCGAATCGCAGGCGACACCATTACTCCCGTCTGCCTTGTCGTCCCGGCCTTTTACGAGCACTTAACCCATCAAGCGATCGCCGTTTTAGGCGAACTCGACCGTCGCCTTCGCACGGCCGGCGGGCTTGTTCCCAACGACAGCCTCCCCATACCCGAGGCGGAGCGCAAAAGCGCCATAGCCGAACGTATCGACTCGCTCACGGGTCTCTATCGACCCAGCGAGTTTATGCGGCGCGCCAACGCATTTCTCGAGGCAAGGCGCAACGGCACCTGGTGCATCGCCACGGTCGACATGGGCCACATGCGCCTGTTTAATGAATGGAACGGCCAGGCCGAGGGCGACCGCGCACTCGCCGATGTGGGCACGGTCCTCAAGGACATCGAGAATGCCGATATGGGCGTCGCAGGGTACTGGGGCCAAGATGACTTTTGTGTACTCATCCCCTTTAAGCACATCACCGTCCATCAAATCTACAACCGCGTTCGCGAGGCCGTAGCCAGACATGATGACGGCGTAGGTTTTGGCCGTCCATGGGCGTTTACCCCATCGACTCCAATGAGGAGATCGCCATCGATGCGCAGGCAAAGGCCATGTTTACCAATCGACGCGCCAAAAACGACTTCAAGGAGCGCATTGCCATTTTCCGCCCCGCGGAGTACGAGCGCGAAGTCGAGTTCCACCGCACGCTGACCGAATTCCAGTACGCGCTGTCAAATGGTCGAATCACGTACTATCTTCAGCCCCAGGTCGATATGGAAACCGGCGAGATTATTGGCGCCGAAGCACTCACCCGCTGGATTGACAAGGACGGCCCTCTCATTTCGCCCGCAACGTTTATCCCCACACTCGAGGAAAGCGGCTTTGTAGTGACGCTCGACAAGTACATTTGGCAGGGTGTCGCCATATGGCTTCGCGAGCGTCTCGATCGCCGTCTTCGCGTGGTTCCGGTCTCGCTTAATGTGTCGCGCGTGGATATCCTTGCCTGCGACGTTGCCGAACATATGGGGGCGCTCGCCGCCCAATACAACCTACCGCCCGAGCTCATGCGTATCGAGATCACCGAGACGGCTTATACGGGAGAATCCGAGGCCGTGGATAAGCTGACCGCAGATCTGCACACCCGCGGCTTCTCGACCTATATGGACGATTTTGGCACCGGTCAGTCCACGCTCGCGATGCTCAAGAACGTCAACGTCGACGTCATCAAGCTCGACCGCACCTTTGTGCCCACCGACCGCGATCAAGGCCGCAGCACGCAAATCATTTCATCGATGCTCGAAATGGCGCAGTCGCTCCATCTGCCCGTCGTGGTCGAAGGCGTCGAGACAAATGAGCAGGCGAACATGCTACGACAAATGGGCGCCCGCTACGCTCAGGGCTTCCTCTACTACCGCCCCATGCCGGCGAAGGATTTTGAGGCATTGCTCGATGGTGGCAATAACAACTGATACGCTCGCGCGCAAAACGCCACCGTCGAAGGGGGCATTTGTCTCCATTAGCTAACTTATATCCCCAATTCAAACCGAATTGAGGATATGATACAAACCGTTGTTCCGCCCAAGGAGGTTATCCATCATGAACGAGTCATATCGCCTGGGCGAGCAATCGATTATTGCCTATCTTCAGCGACTTGCGAACGGCGTCTCGACCGCTGAACTCGATGTTGCCGCGCTGCCTGCTGAGCTACGCGCCGTTGGTGAGCAACTGCAAAAGACGCATGCCATCCTGCAACAAGAGCGCCAGTTGCTTGAGCGTAACGCCTATATCGACCCGCTCACCAACTTGGGCAACCGCAACGGATTCGACCGTCACGTCGAGCAACTCTGGCGCAAAGGCGACCCCTTCACCTGCGCCTATATTGACATCGACCATCTCAAGCATTGCAATGATAGGTTTGGCCACGCCGAAGGCAATCGCTATATTCTGAGCATCTGCCGCACGCTCTCCGAAACCATGGAGCACGATAAGATGCTGTTCCGTATCGGTGGAGACGAGTTTGTGCTCATCTCGCTCTCCGCAAACGAGATTGAACTCGAGCAGCGCTTGGAGCAGGTACGTACCAGGCTGATCGAGGCGAGCTCAGGTGGCAAGGCGCCCATGATCGGCAGCTTTAGCTTTGGCTGCTCGCGCGTCGATCCACTTGCTGGCGACACGCGTCGCCAGATGACGATGGATGCCGATCGCAAGATGTACCGCTATAAGCTTATGCATCGTGTGCAGCAACCGAAAGACAGTGACGCGCCGCAACGCCCAATCGTCGATCAGCTTCCCTGCAACGACCGGGTGTTCCAAGCGATCTCCATGAGCTCCGAGACGCGCTATCCGTTTATCCTCAATCTCGATACGGGAGAATCGCAATGGTCGGTTAACGCCGTGCGCGATTTTGACCTGCCCTCCCAGCACCCTTTTAACTCGCTCGACATGTGGCTCGCCTGCGTTCATCCCGAGGACCGCGACAACGTACGCGCCGAGCTCGACATGGTGATAAACGGCACGTGGCACTTCCACTACATGCAGTATCGCGTAATGGATGCCACCGGAACGTACGTGCTTTGCGACTGCACGGGCTACCGCTTGGACGGCACCGATACCGAGCCCAGCATGTATGTGGGCATTATCGCCAACCGAAGCCTAGCGGATACGACCGACTCGGTAACGGGCCTGGGCGATGTCCACGCACTGGTCAACGCTATTGGAGAGATGCGCCACGTGCCGCACGAGGCAGGCTTTATTGCCATTAAGGTCGACGATATCGCCGAGGTCAATGCCCGCTTTGGATTCGATGCAGGCGACCGCGTGCTCGCCGAAAGCGCCGCCTGCCTCATGGATTGTTCGCGCGGCAAGGGCCGCCTGTTCCGCTCGACGGGGCCGATGTTCGTGGCACTCTTCGATGAGCTCGGCCCCGAGGCGATCGACGAGATCGCAAGCGACATCGAGCGGTTCCTGGGTTCGCCCGTGCTCTTTGGCCCATTTGAATATCAGCCGCCCATTCGCGTGGCCACGCTCCATCTGGACGGCGTCGACCGTCAGCCCGTTTCGATTTTGAACGAGCTCAAAGCGTTGCTCGGGAAAGCCGTGCAGGTGCCAGGTACCAAACTGGATTAGCACCGCGCCCACACCGCCTCCCCCATCGTGCGATAATCCTCTGCAGAAGTCACCGACAGCAGAGGGAGTTTGTGATGAAGGTTCTTTTGGTCAATGGCAGCCCCAAGGCAAACGGCAACACCGCCCGCGCACTCGCCGAAGTCGCCGAGCAACTCAATGCCGAAGGCATTGATACCGAGGTGTTTCAGCTGGGCACCAAGCCCATTCGCGACTGCATTGGCTGTGGTCAGTGCGGCAAGCTCGATTGCCGCTGCACCTTTGACGATGACGTGGTGAACGAGCTGATCGCTGCCGCCGAGCAGGCAGATGGCTTTGTCTTTGGCTCGCCCGTCTACTATGCGCACCCCAGCGGACGCATCCTTTCGGCCCTCGATCGCGCATTCTATGCCGGCAGCAAAGCCTTTGCACACAAGCCGGGCGCTGCCGTCGCCGTTGCCCGTCGCGGCGGCACGTCGACCACCTTCGACGTGCTCAATAAGTACTTCACCATCAACCAGATGCCCGTGGTTGCTTCCACGTACTGGAACAACGTGTTTGGCGCCATGCCGGGCGAGGCCGCCCAGGACGCCGAGGGCCTGGCCACCATGCGCAACATCGGCAAGAACATGGCCTGGCTCCTGCATTGTATCGAGGCAGGACAGGCCGCCGGTATCGAAGCCCCCGAAGCCGATCGCGAGCGCACCAACTTCATCAGGTAGAACGGCGGAACAAATACATGAACGTGCAAATTTTTGGCACCAAAAAGTCTTTCGATACCAAGAAAGCACAGCGCTTCTTCAAAGAGCGCCGCATTAAGGTGCAGTTTATTGACCTTAAGGAAAAGGAGATGAGCAAGGGCGAGCTCACGAGCGTGATGCAGGCGGTCGGCGGTATCGACAAGCTGCTCAACCCCAATGCCATGGACGAGGAGACGCTCGCGCTCATCCAGCACCTCTCCCCCAGCCAGCGCTTCGACAAGTTGCTCGAGAACCAGCAGGTTCTAGCCGAGCCCATCGTGCGTAACGGCAAAAAGGCCACCGTCGGTTATTGCCCCGATGTATGGGGAGCCTGGGAGTAGCCTGTGTTATTTGCCAGCGCGTGGGTATAAGAGCAGGCGTTTGGCATAAGATTCAACTGTAAGCCATGTCTAACAAAGGAGGGCACATGCCCAACAAACCCGTGAAAATCATCATGCTTACCGGATACCTCGGTGCCGGCAAGACCACGTTGCTCAACCACATCCTCGCTAACGATGGCGGTATCCGCGCCGCCGTAATCGTCAACGATATCGGCGAGATCAACGTCGATGCCAGCCTCATCGCCGACGGCGGCCTTTCCGAGACCGACGACCTCATCCCGCTCACCAACGGCTGCATCTGCTGTACGCTTTCGGACGACCTTGCCAACCAGCTGCAGGGCATCGCCGATTCGGGCAACTTCGACTACATCATCATCGAGGCTTCGGGCATTTGCGAGCCTATCCCCATCGCCTACACCATCTCGAGCTTCTGCGACGAGGCCAAGGTGGGCGGCGAGCCCAAACTCGCGCTCGACAACATCGTGGCCGTGGTCGACTGCGCCCGCATGTACGACGAGTTCAACGGCGGTCGCGACCTGCTGGCCGAGGATATCGACGAGGACGATATCGAGAGCCTGCTCATCCAGCAGATCGAGTTTTGCTCCACGCTGATCCTCAACAAGACCGATACCGTGAGCCCTGAGCAGATCGCCGAGCTCAAGGCCATCGTGCGCAGTCTGCAGAAGGACGCCGTGATCGTCGAGGCCCAAAACGGCGAGGTCCCCATGGAGGAGCTGCTCGATACCGACCGCTTCGACTTTATGCGCGCCTACAACTCCGCCGCCTGGATCGAGGCCATGGAGCATCCCGAAGAGCACGACGACCCCGAGGTGCTCGAGTACGACATCGAGACCTTTGTGTACTCGCGCCGCAAGCCGTTTGACCTGCAGAAGTTCACCGATTTTGTTGAGCAGGAGTGGCCCGACGAGGTCATCCGCGTCAAGGGTCCGCTGTGGCAGACCGGCGATCCGGACATGTGCTACATGTTTGAGCAGGCCGGCCACCAGATGCGCCTGATGGAGAACGGCCTGTTTGTCGACTCGGCGCCCGAGGGCGAGAAGCAGAAGATCATCGACGAGAACCCCGAAATCATGCAGATTTGGGACGACGAGACGGGCGACCGCATGACGAGCCTGTGCATCATCGGCCGTCACATGGACAAGGATGCGCTCATCGCCTCCCTCGATGCCTGCCTGACCGACTGGCACCGCGCCTAGGCTTATCCAAGCGGGTATTTTTCCGCCTACGTAACCGCCAAACCACCACGAAGGTGCCCTTCGTGGTGGTTTTTCGTTCTGAGCCAAGGAGATTCATGTTCAACATTGTGCTGTATGCGCCCGAGATTCCGGCCAATACGGGCAATATCGGCCGCACCTGCGTGGTTACCGGCACCCGTCTGCATCAGGAGGAGCCGCTGGGGTAT
>CAJMJM010000023.1 GCA_905213725.1 Collinsella aerofaciens | reverse complement strand
GACGACCATTCATTGTGGACAGACTTAAATGACCTGTCGTTGGGGGGACAGTCTCTATGTGCCGGCAGTTTGGGACGATCCTTTGATGTCTGATGCCCCCAGAGGGGTGAAGTAATACAGCTGGGTCTGTCTTTTAGGGCTTTGGTGTTCCGCCCCTTTATGTTTCACAAGGATCGTCGCATGCGCATTTACGCGCATAGCCTTGCGCGACAATGCGCATAGCCGCGCAAACATCTGCCAACTATGGCTAAATAATGACCGATAAGCAAATAAATACGCAAACACGAGCAGATACGCGCGCAATTGTGCGACTATAGGTTTGTTAGAAATGAAGGACTTCCGATGACTCAGGAGGCACATCATGGCAGATTCCAAACAGGCTCCGCTCGACGCCGAAGCAGCCGCAAAAGCAGCGTTCACTTCGGTCCAGGACAAGCCATTCCCCGATGATATCTTTACGGCTCCCGAGCTTCGTTGGGCTGTGATCGGGTGCGGCGTTATCGCCAACCAGATGGCCCAGTCTCTCGCTCTTGCCGGTCGCAAGCTTGCGGGCGTCGCCAACCGCACGCTGTCCAAGGCTCAGGCTTTTGCCGAGCAATATGGCATCGAGAAGGTCTATGAAACGGTCGAGGACCTCTACGCCGATCCTAACATTGACGCAGTCTATATCACCACGCCGCACAACACGCATATCACCTACCTGCGAGCCGCTCTGGCAGCTGGTAAGCACGTACTCTGCGAGAAGGCCATTACCCTCAACTCTGCCGAGCTCGACGAGGCCCGTGCCATCGCCGACGAGCACAACGTGGTCCTTATGGATGCCACCACGGTGCTCCACATGCCCTTGTATCAGGAGCTGCGCCGCCGCATGGATGCCGGCGACTTTGGACGCATGAACCTCGCCCAGCTCAACTTTGGCAGCTACAAGGAGTACGGCGACCTGACCAACCGCTTTTTCAATCGCAACCTTGCTGGCGGTGCCATGCTCGATATTGGCGTCTATGCCCTGTCCGTCATGCGCCTCTTTATGGCAAGCCAGCCCGCTGAGGTCGTTTCGCTGGGCAACACCTGCGAGACTGGCGTTGACGTCGCGGGTGGCATCGTCTGCCGAAATGCCGAGCAGCAGCTGGGCGTCGTGAGCCTTACGCTCCACTCCAAGCAGCCCAAGCGCTCGGTCATCAGCTTCGACAAGTGCTACATCGAGGTCAATGAATATCCGCGTGCCGATCACGCGACCATCGTGTGGACTGCGGACGGCCACCGCGAGGAGGTCCACGCCGGCACCGAGGCTTACGCCCTGTGCTATGAGATGGCCGACCTGGAGAAGGCCGTTGCCGGCGACGACTCCAAGCGCGAGCTGCTGGATTATGCTTCTGATGTTATGGAGCTTATGACCAAGCTCCGCGCCGACTGGGGAGTTGTGTACCCCGAGGAGGAGTAAGCGATGCTTGCGGAAGATAGGCTCAACGCGATCGTGTCGATGGTGCAGCAGGCCGGCTCGGTTACCGTGCCGGAGCTTGCCGAAGCCCTGGGCGTGACGGCGTCTACCATTCGGCGCGACCTGCAGACGCTCGACCGAGCTCATCGCATCGCCAAGGACCACGGTGGAGCGACGATTCTTGAGCGCGCGCACGTGACGCGCGACCTAACGCTTAATGAGCGCAGCGACCTCCATAACGACGACAAGGAGCGTATCTGCGCCCGTGCGGCGGCGCTTGTGGAGCCCGAGAGCTTTGTATACATCGACTCGGGCTCGACGACGCTCAGGCTCATCGAGCATCTTCCACACCTTGAAGATGTCACCTATGTGACCGATTCCGTGCTCCATGCTCAGCACCTTGCTTTGCGCGGCATGCGTACCGTGGTGTTGGGCGGCGAGCTCAAACCCGAGACCGAGGCGCTCGTTGGCCCCGATGCCTTGGCAACCTTAGACCGCTACAACTTCAACTGTGGCTTTTGGGGCTCTAACGGCATTGCCGCCGAGCAGGGCTTCACGGCGCCCGATATCGAGGAAGCACAGGTCAAGCGTATCTCGATGCGCCATACCGCCAAACGCTTCGTAATCTCGGACGCCAGTAAATTTGGCATGGTGGCGCCCGTCAAGTTCGCGGACTTCCGCGACGCAACGATTATTACCGCAGGCGAGGTCCCCGCCAAGTACCGGGCAATGGACAACGTCATCACTGTCTAACAGCGAGACAAGGCCAAAACCACCACGAAGGTGCCTGTCCCCATTGTGGTGGTTAGTAACGAAAACCGAGTAGTTTTCTCAATAGAAAAGCGGCAACGTCCATCACGGGCGTTGCCGCTTTCGTTGTCTGCCGGTTTGTCTAAGTCTGTAACAACTGGACCGTTAAAAGTGGGCTAGGTGTTACAGATTGAGATACTTCCGAACCGCGCCGTCCCTTTGTCTCAATCTGTAACATCTGGGACTGATTTTGCCGAGCTACTGTTACAGATTGAGGTTTTCCCTTAAGGGGGATTTGAATGTCTCGATCTGTAACAGATAGACCGGAAAATGGGTTCTAACTGTTACAGATCGAGACGTTTTGGGACCGCGGTTGAACCATTGCGGCAAAACCACCACAAAGGTGCCTGTCCCCATTGTGGTGGTTTAGGGCTCCCAGGGGCAGGGGGCTTCGATGTGGATGTGCTCGCCGGTTACGGGATGCGTGAAGGACACGCTGTGGGCGTGGAGCATCAGGCCGCAGGGGCGCGGCGTTCCGTACAGGTCGTCGCCAACCAGGGGATGATGCTCGCTTGCCAGGTGCACACGGATTTGGTGCTTGCGGCCGGTGAGCAACTCGACATCGATATACGAGCGCGCGGGCAGGCCACGACGGCTCTTAAGACGTTTGAGCACCTTCACGCGAGTTTGAGACGGCTTGCCGCTGGCGCCGACGCGCATCTTTCGGCTGTCGTGACGGTCGCGGGCGATGGGCTTGTCGATGAGCTTCTCGTTCCAGTCGATCTTGCCCTCGGCCAGCGCCAGATAGTGCTTTTCGAAGGCGTGGTCGATCACCATCTGGTCAAAGGCGGGCTGCGTCTGTTTGTCGAGCGAAAACAACACCACGCCGGTGGTGTTGCGGTCCAGGCGGTTGAGCGGCTGCATGTCGGTCGCGGCAAAGCCGTCACCCATCGCCAGCAGCAGGTCGCTGGCGTAGTCGGTGAGCGTGCGCTCGCCGGTGCCGTCGCCGTGGACGATCATGCCGGCGGGCTTGTCGATGGCCATGAGCCAGGCGTCGCAGTAAAGGACTTGAGGTTCTTCGTTCACGTGTAAGCCTTTCGGTTAGCTGATTCCCACAAACATGCAGCCCGAGGTCGCCCCGCGCAGGCGGGCGGCGGGCTTGCGGCCGGCCTGCGCTGCTTCGACGGCACGACGGACGCGGGCGACGGCACGGCCCACCTCATCCGCCTCGAGCAGCGTTCCGTCCACCATGAGACGACGCACGCCGGCATCGAGCAGCTGAGCAACCTGCGGCGTGAGGTCGATGGGGTAGGCATCGTACAGGCGAGAGCGGCCGTGAGTGTCGGTGCGGACGGGCATGACCTTGCCGTCGATATTCTTGAGCGAGAGCTTGCGGGCACGCAGGCGGCAGTTGGCACAATCGTGGATGCAGCCGTTGGCAACCTGCAGAATGCAATGCTCGCTCGTCATGACGCGCGGGCGGCCAAAGACGGTGATGCCCAGAGCCGCGGGCGCGGTGGCGCCGAGCGAGACAATCTCGTCGAGCGTGATCTCGGGCGAGAGCCAAAACGCACCGGCTCCGCGCTCGGCAAGCGCCTCCATGCAGGGCGTGTTGTGCACCGGCAGGCAAGAGCGAATCTCGGCCGTGGCGCCGGCATGCGCGGCTACGGCGAGCTCGGAGATATTGCCGACGGCGACGGTGGCTCCGGCATTGATCCAGGGATCGACGCGCTCGTGGTCGACGGTGCGGCAGACCTCGTCGAGTACGGGCACGATACCCTGCTCAAATGCATCGGCAGGGGAGAGTCCGACAGTCTCGAGCGCGTCGGTGGTCATATAGATGCGCGCGGCGCCCTCGGCGCGAGCTGCCTCGGCGGCTTCGAGCGTGGTGACGGTGGCGCAGATATGCGGCTCGTCGCGGTAATGCTCGGGCATGGCGTGCGTACATTTGTCGAGTACCGGCAACTCAAGCGTTTTCGCGCGCTCCTCGTACGGCGCCAGAATGGCCTCCTCCAATGCTTTACAGGCGGCGGCGCGCACCTTGTGCACGGCGGAGAAGCCCATACCGCAGCCGGCGTCGAGCGAAACGTCAAAGCTCGCGGCCTCAAAGGGCGAGGAGCCCATGCGGCCTACATGCTCAACCAGATCGGACGCTTCGACGGCGCGGGTCTTGGCGGCCTCGACGGTAAAGCCGGTCGCAGCGGCAGCGAGCGTGGGGTCGTCGCAGCAGGTGAGCGTCACGGTAAACGGCTCGCCCAGACGCGCCACGACGGTCACGTCTACGGCGCGGCGGCGCAGCACATCGCGTTTGAGCGCGGCGCCGGCGGCGTCGATAGCGCGCTGGCTTCGAATCACGCGTACACGGCAACCCTCGGGCATGCTACGGGGCACGCGGCACTCGATGATGTCGCCGGCAGCGGCATCCTCGGCGGCAATGGTGGTCAGGAACTGGTCAAACTCATCGTCGTGACGAAGCTCCAGCAGGTCACCCTTGCCCACGGGCTCAAACAGCTCAATGCGGGCGATGGCAGCGCGGCGACGGCGGTCGTCGGGCTTGAGCCCGCGCACATCGCGGTTGGACAGGCGGCTGCCGAGCACCGTGCCCACGATCTGGCCGCGGTTGTTGGAACGCTCGTAGCTCATCATCTCGTCACCCGAGGTACCGTCTTGGTAGGCGTGCGTAAAGTCGCGGTTGAAGCAGCGTTTGAGCTGGCGCTGGCGGGCGGCGTCCTCGTCCTTATCTACGGCGACCCCGGCCAGCATGTCATCAATCTGATGACGATACACGTCGACGATGGAATATACGTAATCGGGGGCTTTCATGCGGCCTTCGAGCTTGAGCGATGCGGCGCCGGCGTCATACAGACGGCGAACGAGCTGCGAAGTATTGGTGTCGCGCGGGCACAGCGCGCGCTCGCGACCGGCAGGGGAGAGCGAGCGGCCGTTCTCGTCAATCAGCTCGTAAGGCAGGCGACAGGGCTGAGCGCACATGCCGCGGTTGGCCGAGCGGCCCGCCATGGCAAAGCTCGACAGCAGGCACAGGCCCGAGTAACAAAAGCAGATGGCGCCGTGGCTAAAGACCTCAAGGTCAACGTCGGGCGCGGCATTGTGAATGGCAGCGATTTCGTCGATGGAGAGCTCGCGCGAGAGGGTCACGCGGTCGGCGCCCTGCTCGCGGCACCAGATAGTCCCACGGTCATCATGGATGTTCGCCTGGGTCGAGATGTGTGTCTCGATGCCGGGCATGGTGCGCTTGACCTCAAAGAACAGGCCCCAGTCCTGGATAATGAAGGCATCGGCGCCCAGCGTGGAGCAGCGGTGGATGAGTTGCAACGCATCGCCCATCTCGGACTGCTTGATGACGATGTTGACCGTGACGTAGACGCGCGAGCCGGCCAGATGCGCGGCGCGGCAGGCCTGCTCAAAGGCCTCATCGGTAAAGTTGGTTGCCTTGCGGCGGGCGTTGAAGCTGCCCATGCCGCAGTAGATGGCGTCTGCCCCGGCAGCGAGTGCGGCGGCAAAGGGCTCGGGGCCTCCGGCGGGGGCCAAAAGCTCGGGCCTGCGGTTGGTGGTTCGACTGGCGGTTGCGGTCATATCCTGCCTTTCAAAATGCTCAGATATTCAAAAGTATAGTGGCGTCGCTGCGGTGGGCGACGCCCGTGCTCCAAGCTGGATAAAGTCTTCAGCAGCTTGGACTGGCTGCTCCACATGAGAACCGTTCAGCGGTTCGGGGAAACCGTTGGGCGATAAAATATTCTCGCAACGTGATAATAATCTTGCATTGCGCGGAAACCTTGAGTACTATCCCAAATCAAGCGCGGTGTTCAGACCGAATTGTGCCTCCCGGTGTGAACGCCGCGCTCACGCTCTCTATCTGATCGTAAGGAGAAAAACATGAGCAAGACCGTCGTGTCTTCCGATAACGCACCTGCAGCCATCGGCCCGTATTCCCCCGGCATCCAGACCGGCAACATGGTGTTCCTGTCCGGCCAGCTGGGCATCGACCCCGCAACCGGCAAGATGCCCGAGGGCGTCGAGGCCCAGGCTAAGCAGTCCCTTGCTAACGTCGAGGCCCTGCTGACCGCTGCCGGCGCCACCTTTGCCGATGTCGTTAAGACCACGGTCTATCTGGCCGACATTGCCGACTTCGCTGCCGTGAACGAGATCTACGCCTCCAAGTTCGAGGCTCCGTTCCCCGCGCGCAGCGCTTTCCAGGTTGCCGCCCTTCCGGCCGGCGGTCTGGTTGAGATTGAGGTCGTCGCCGCTCTCTAAGGGGTTGGCAACAACTAAACATGACATGCAAAAAGACCCTGCAGTGCGTGTGAACTGCAGGGTCTTTTGTCAAGCGATGCGACAAAAATGATCCGTTTTCCTCCGTCCCCAAGGAGTCAGCGGGTTAGCCTTCCTTGCGGACTTTTTGCAGGTAGCGGTAGACGCTGGGCTCCGAGATGCCCAGCGCGGTGGCGGCGCAGGCTACGGCGCCCTTGAGCATGAACACTCCGTTGCCGTTGAGGTGGCGAATGACTTCCACGCGGTCGCTTTGACCAAGCGACGTCACATCCAGCCCGCGAGCGCTCAGCAGCTCGGAAATACTGCGGTCGATGAGCTCCTGCGTGGACTCCGAAAGGCTTTCGACCTCGATGGGGGAGGGCTCGGTGCGTGCGGGAGCGGCGTCAAAGCAGGCCATAAGCTGCTGGGCCATGGCACTGATGTTGCGCACGGCCGAAAGATCGGTGTTGACGCAGAGCATGCCGACGATCTCGCCGTCCTCGCGAATGAAGTACGTCGCCGACTCCAGCGTCTTGCCACCGGCACCGCGGCCTTCGTAGCCCGTAATGAACGGCAGATCGCGATATTTACCATCGTGCATGATCTTGAGTGCCAGAGCGGTGGCGGGAGCGCCGACTTTACGGCCGCTCACGATGCCGGTGCGAATATCGACGATGGCGTGGTCGGGATCCGAGAAATCGTGCAGCACGATTTCGCTGTTCTTACCGAGTACCTGCTCCAGGAAATCGACCATCGGCAAAAAGCGGCGTACGGTCTCGTTCACGGGCAACTCCTTTGGGTTCTATCGAAGTGTTCATAACAATTTTTTATCATGGTAACACGGTGTCTATTGACTCGTATATCCGCAGGTACATTGCGTAATACAGACGAACGGTAGGAATTTAGCGGTAAACGGTTGACCAAAAGAAAAGTAAGATGTCATTTTGACCAGACACTTTCCTGACCTGCGGAAATGCATTATCTCAGCTGAAGAATAGTCTGATAACAAAAAATTATTATTGAGAATGAGAATCATCTTTAATACGATATGCAACGAAGGCACAACCTCAACCCCGCACTGCGTCACAATAGAGCGTTAGATGCGAAAACAACTATTTCGAGGATTGGTGGTCAAATGACCCAGGAGACGGTTACGAACGGCACTGAAGCCCTGTTCACTCGCGAAGGCATGCCGCCCGTTAAGGAAATGATCCCGTGTGCCCTTCAGCATGTACTGGCATCGTTTGCCGGCATCATTACCCCGGCGGTCATCATGGCCGGCGTCTACGGCTTTAATAGCCAGCAGAGCACCGACATCATTCAGGTTGCACTCATTCTTTCGGCGATCGACACGGCCCTTCAGGCCTTCGCTCCCTTCCGTCGCATTGGCGGCGGCCTGCCCATCGTCATGGGCGTTTCGTTCGCGTTCCTGCCGGCCCTTCAGGCCATGGGCGCCTCGGGCTTTAGTTTTGGCGCGCTGCTGGGCGGCGAGATCGTTGGCGGTGCCGTCGCGGTCCTCTTTGGTCTGGCCTACAGCAAGATTAAGTGGCTGTTCCCGCCCGTCGTGACCGGCACGGTCATCTTCTCCATTGGCGTCTCTCTCTATCCCACGGCCGTCAAATACATGGCCGGTGGCATGGGCACGCCGTTGTGGGGCACCCCGCAGGCATGGTGCGTCGCTCTTATCACCTTCGCCGTCGTCTTCGCGCTCGCCAACTTTGGAAAGGGCACGCTCAAGCTGGGATCCGTGTTCTTTGGCATGATCGTTGGCATGATCGTTTCGATCCCCTTTGGCATGATCGACTTCTCCAGCGTCGCCACCGCTCAGGTCTTCGCTCTTCCCAAGCTCATGCCCTACGCGCTCGAGTTTGATCCCGAGGTCTGCATTACCCTCGCCGTCGTGTTCCCCATGGTTGCCATCCAGGTTATCGGTGACGTCTCCGCCGCCTGCCTGGGCTCCATCGACCGTATGCCCACCGAGCGCGAGCTTTCCGGCGCTATCGTGTCCCAGGGCCTCACTTCTATGGTCGGCGGCCTGCTGGGCGGTCTTCCCACCAGCGCCCTTGGCCAGAACGTGGGCATCATCTGCTCCAACAAGGTCGTCAACAAGTGGGTCTTTGTGATCATCGCGGCCGTCTTTGCCATCGCCGGTCTGTTCCCGCAGCTCTCTGCCGTGCTCTCCGCCATCCCGCAGCCTGTTATCGGCGGCGCGACCGTCGGCGTCTTTGGCACCATCACCATGAACGGTGTGCGCATGTTCACCCGCGAGGGCCTCACGCAGCGCACCACCACCATCGTCGGCACCTCCGTTGTCTTTGGCTTGGGTATCTGGATGGCCAGCGGTTGCCTTGCCGGCGAGGGCATGCCCACCTGGGTGTCCACCGTCATCGGCTCCAACGCCGTAACCCCCACCGCCATCATGGCCATCGTGCTCAACCTGATCCTTCCGCAGACGCCGGTCGTGGCTCAGCACATCGATGCCGCCAAGGATGCCGCTGTGAATCTGGTCCTGCCCGAGAGCAAGAAGTAACCAATTCGGTGCTATTCGCCGGCGGCCGCATCGCCTCGTCCGCCGGCGCCATGCGGCGCCAAGCCGCACTTCAAAGGGCTCGTCCCTTTGGTGAAGCGTTGACGGGAGAGGGCCCGTTTCCGGTGTAGGCCGGCGCTTCGCACTTCCGCCATGTCAGAGGTGTCAAACCCCGCCCCTGATGTTGAAGGGAGCATTTATGCTTCTGGTCGCTAACGGTTCCGTCTTTACCCGCAACGCTCAGACTCCGTTCATTCCCAACGGTGCGGTCGCCATTGACGGAGATACGATCGTCGAAGTGGGCCCCGAGCGCGAGCTCAAGGCCAAGTACCCGGATGCCGAGTACGTCGACGCCCAGGGCAACCTCATCATGCCCGGACTTATCAACTGCCACACCCACATCTACTCGGGTCTGGCCCGCGGCCTTGCCATTAAGGGCTGCAACCCCACCAACTTCCTGGAGAATCTTGAGCAGCAGTGGTGGAAGATCGACGACAACCTGACGCTCGACGGCACCAAGGCCAGCGCCTATGCCACGATTCTGGATTCCATCCGCGACGGCGTCACCACGATCTTCGATCACCATGCGAGCTTCTGCGAGATTCCGGGCAGCCTCTTTACCATTAAGGACGCCGCTCAGGAGCTGGGCATGCGTTCGTGCCTGTGCTACGAGGTCTCCGACCGCCGCGGTCAGGAAAAATGCGACCAGGCCATTGCCGAGAACGCCGAGTTTGCCCAGTGGGCCGCCAAGGAGCGTCGCGATAACGACAACCACATGATCGCCGCCATGTTTGGCGGTCACGCCACCTTTACGCTTTCGGACGAGACCATGGACAAGATGGCCGAGGCCAACAACGGCCTGACCGGTTTCCACATCCATGTGTGCGAGGGCATGAATGACGTGTGGGACTCCCGCCTCAACCGCGGCGGCATCAGCCCCGTCGAGCGCCTGCTGCAGCACAACCTGCTCGGTCCCGACACCATGCTCGGCCACTGCATCCACGTGACACCTGCCGAGATGGACATCGTCAAGGAGTCCGGCACCTGGCTCGTCAACAACCCCGAATCCAATATGGGCAACGCCGTGGGCTGTGCCCCCGTGCTCGAGTTCTTCCGCCGCGGCATTCCCGTGTGCATGGGCACCGACGCCTACACTCACGATATGCTCGAGAGCCTTAAGGTCTTCCTGATCATTCAGCGCCACAACGCCGCTATGCCCAACGTGGGCTGGTGCGAGGCCATGACCATGCTGTTCGAGAACAATGCCAAGATGGCGAGCAAGTACTTCGATCGCAAGCTTGGTGTGCTCGAGGCCGGCGCTGCCGCCGACGTCATCGTTATGGACTACAAGCCTTTTACGCCGTTGAGCGAGGAGAACATCGACGGCCACATGCTCTTTGGCATGATGGGCAAAAACTGCCGCACCACCATCATCAACGGCCGCGTCCTGTACAAGGATCGCGAGTTCGTTGGCATTGATGAGGACAAGATCAACGCGTGGACCATGGCCGAGTCCAAGAAGCTCTGGAGCACGCTCAACGATCGCGCCTACTAATTACAAGTAGATTCGCGCGCGTCGGATGTTTCGCCGCATCCGACGCGCGTATAGGCGACCTCCGCGGGGTCGCCGGCGCTGTGCTAGCGCTACACCGTATTTGCGCCCGCCGCGCGGTCTCGCCGGGCGTTACAGAGAGGAGCTCACTATGAGCGACATCATGAGGCCGATCCCGTTTTCGCAGCTGATGAACTGGATCATCGAGGAGCACAAGACTCAGGGCGCCGTCTTTGGCGTGCGCAAGATGGTCACGACCAACCAGGAGGGCGCGCTTCCCATTTTTGACGAGCGCATCGAGACTCCGTTTGGCCCGGCCGCCGGCCCCAACACGCAGCTTGCCCAGAACATCGTGGCATCCTACGTGGCCGGTTCCCGCTTCTTTGAGCTCAAGACCGTTCAGGTTATGGACGGCGAGGAGCTCTCCAAGTGTGTGAACAAGCCCTGCATCGTGGCGCAGGACGAGTGCTACAACTGCGAGTGGTCGACCGAGCTCGAGGTTCCGCAGGCCTTTGCCGAGTACGTGAAGGCATGGTTTGCCTGCCACCTCATCGCTCGCGAGTACGGCCTGGGCAGCCCGGACGGCTTTGTCTTCAACATGTCCGTGGGCTATGACCTCGAGGGCATCAAGAGCCCCAAGGTCGACGCCTACATCGAGGGCATGAAGGACGCCAGCGGCTCCGAGGTTTGGAATGAGTGCCGCACGTGGGCGCTCGCTAACCTGGACAAGTTTGAGCATGTTGACGCCGCGTTTGTCGAGTCCATCCCGGCGCGCGTCTCCAACTCCATCACCGAGTCTACCCTGCACGGCTGCCCGCCGGCCGAGATCGAGCGCATCGCGACCTATCTGATCACCGAGAAGGGCCTCAACACCTACATCAAGTGCAACCCCACGCTGCTGGGCTATGAGTTTGCACGTCAGCGCCTCAACGAGCTGGGCTTTGACTACATCGTCTTCGATGACACGCACTTCCGCGAGGACCTGCAGTGGGCCGATGCCGTGCCCATGTTCGAGCGCCTGATTGCCCTGTGCGCCGAGCGCGGCCTGGAGTTCGGCGTCAAGCTGACCAACACGTTCCCCGTCGACGTGACGAGAAACGAGCTGCCCTCCACCGAGATGTACATGTCCGGCCGTTCGCTGTTCTCGCTGACCATCGAGGCCGCCCGCCGCATTACCGAGCAGTTCGATGGCAAACTGCGCATCAGCTACTCCGGCGGTGCCACGGTCTACAACATCCGCGCCCTGTACGATGCCGGCATTTGGCCCGTTACCCTGGCGACCGACGTGCTCAAGCCCGGTGGCTACGAGCGCTTTAGCCAGATGGCCGGCGAGTTTACCGACCTGGATGGCAAGCCGTTCGCGGGCGTCTCGCTCGAGGCCGTGACCGCAATCCAGACCGACTCGCTCACCAACCCGCTCTACAAGAAGCCGCTGCGCCCGCTGCCCGACCGCAAGGTCGCCGGCAAGAGCCCGCTTTCCGACTGCTTTACCACGCCGTGCCGCACGAGCTGCCCCATCCAGCAGGATATTCCCGCCTATCTGGCGGCTGTTGACGAGGGCCGCTACGAGGACGCGCTCAACATCATCATCGAGCGCAACGCCCTGCCGTTCATTACCGGCACCATCTGCCCGCATCCCTGCGGCCGTGCCTGCGAGCGTGCGTTCTACGAGCCCGAGGGCGCCCAGATCCGCGCCAGCAAGCTCAAGGCCGCCCGCGAGGCCATGACCGCCGTGCTGCCCAAGCTACGCGCCCAGGCCATCGCAAACGACGGCGAGCGCAACGTTGCCGTTATCGGCGGCGGTCCGGCCGGCCTGGCGACGGCGTTCTTCCTGACGCGCGCCGGCGTGCCCGTCACCATCTTTGAGGCTCGCGATTCGCTCGGCGGCGTGGTCCGTCACGTGATTCCTGAGTTCCGCATTGCGAGCGACGATATCTCCCACGACGCAGAGCTCTGCCTGGCCTTTGGCGCCAAGGTGCAGCTCAACGCCCGCGTGGAGTCCATCGACGAGCTCAAGGCCCAGGGCTTCACCGACGTGGTCGTGGCCACTGGTGCCTGGATGCCCGGTTCCGCCGGCCTGGGCGAGGGCGCCGAGCTCGACGTGCTGGAGTTCCTCGAGGCCGCCAAGAGGGGCGAGAAGCTCGAGCTGGGCGAGGACGTCGTAGTCATTGGCGCCGGCAACACCGCCATGGACGCGGCCCGCGTGGCTAAGCGCCTGGCTGGTGTGAAGAACGTGCGCCTGGTGTATCGCCGCACCAAGAAGCAGATGCCCGCCGACGAGGAAGAGCTCGATCTTGCTCTTGCCGACGGCGTTGAGTTCTGCGAGCTGCTGGCGCCCAAGGCACTCAACGGCGCCGTGCTGACCTGCGATGTTATGGAGCTCGGCGAGCCGGATGCAAGCGGCCGTCGCAGCCCCGTCGCCACGGGCGAGACCGTGGAACTTCCCGCCACCACGGTGATCTGCGCCGTGGGCGAGGGCATCGACGCCAGCCTGTACGATGCCGCGGGCGTCGAGCACGACCGTCGCGGTCGCCTTGCCGCCACTTCCACCGGTGTCGAGGGCGTCTGGGCTGCGGGCGACTGCCGTCGCGGTCCTGCCACCGTGGTTGAGGCTATTGCCGACGCCGCCGAGGTCGCCCGTGCCATCGCCGGCGTGGACTTTAACAAGTACGCCGATTGCAACGAGCAGGCTGGCCGCGAGGGCACCTGCTACGAGCGCAAGGGGTCGCTGTGCCGCGACAAGCGCAACTGCACCAAGACCCGCTGCCTGGGCTGCGGCTCGGTGTGCGAGGTCTGCTGCGACGTGTGCCCCAACCGCGCCAACGTGGCCGTTAAGGTGCCGGGCCTGGCCAAGCATCAGGTCGTCCATGTCGACGGTATGTGCAACGAGTGCGGCAACTGCGCCGTGTTCTGCCCCTACCAGGAGGGCCGTCCCTACAAGGACAAGCTCACGCTGTTCTGGAGCGATCAGGACATGGAGAACTCCGAGAACGAGGGCTTCCTGGCCGTGGACGAGGACCACTTTAAGGTCCGCGTCGCCGGCACGGTCCGCACCGTCTCGGTCGATGCCGTCAACACCGGTCTGCCCGAGGCCGTCCGCCTGACCATCAGGGCCGTGCGCGACAACTATTCGTACCTTCTTAAGAAATAGGCGAGTCTCTTATGGCCAAATCCATTCAACATCACGTGGCCTACGTTGCCTGCGGAAGCGGCTGTGCTTCCGCAGGCGGCGACGCCCGCTGCAGCGAAGGCTGCATTGGCTGTGGCGCTTGCGTTACGGCCTGCCCCCACGGTGCCATCGCGCTGGTCGACGGCGTCGCCCGTGTGGACCGCTCCAAGTGCACGGGCTGTGGCCTGTGCGGCATGGCGTGCCCGCAGCGCGTGATTGCCTTCGTTCCCGGCTACCAGAACATCCTGGTGCGCTGCAACAACACCGATAAGGGCGCCATTGCCCGCAAGATCTGCGACACGAGCTGCATCGGTTGCGGCATGTGCGCCAAAAAGTGCCCCGCCGGCGCTATCCGCATCGAGGACAACTGCGCCCATATCGACGGCGCGGACTGCCTGTCGTGTGGCATGTGCGCCGTCGTCTGCCCGCATGGCGCTATCCACGACCGCACCGGCATCGCCGCCGGCGTGTAGAAGGGAATCACCATGGCACAGGAATTCACTTTTACCGTTAACGGCGTCGAGCGCACGACGACCCAAAACAAACCGCTGCTGCGCTACCTGCGCGACGACCTGCACATTCACTCCGCCAAGGACGGCTGCTCCGAGGGCGCGTGCGGTACCTGCACCATCCACGTGGACGGTGCGGCCGTCAAGGCGTGCGTACTGACCACTGCTCTTGCCGCCGGTCGCAACATCGTGACCGTCGAGGGCCTGCCCGAGGACGTGCGCGAGGCCTTCGTGTACGCCTTTGGCGCCGTGGGCGCCGTGCAGTGCGGCTTTTGCATCCCCGGCATGGTCATGGCGGGTGCAGCGCTCATCGCCGAGGACCCCGAGCCCACCGAGGAGCAGATCAAGTACGCCATCCGCGGCAATGTCTGCCGTTGCACCGGCTACAAGAAGATTATCGAGGGCATCTCGCTGGCAGCTGCGGTGCTCCGTGGCGAAAAGCAGATCGACGAGGATCTGGAGCGCGGCGATGACTACGGCGTGGGCAAGCGCGCCTTCCGTATCGACGTGCGCAAGAAGGTGCTCGGCGAGGGCAAGTATCCCGACGACATCGACGAGCTCGATCAGCCGGGCCTGACCTATGCCAGCGCCGTTCGCTCCAAGTATCCGCGCGCCCGCGTGCTCTCCATCGACACCTCCAAGGCCGAGGCCCTGCCCGGTGTGGTGGGCATCCTGCGAGCCGAGGACGTGCCGGTCAACCAAGTCGGCCACCTTATCCAGGACTGGGACGTCATGATCGCCCAGGGCGATATCACCCGCTGCGTGGGCGACGCCATCGCGCTGGTGGTTGCCGAGGACGAGGCGACGCTCGAGAAGGCCAAGAAGCTCGTAAAGATCGATTACGAGCCGCTGGAGCCCGTGCGCAACATCGCCGAGGCCAAGGCCGCCGACGCCCCGCGCCTGCATGACAGTTTCTTTGCCTTTGGCAACACGGTGGAGCTCAAGGACAACGTGTGCCAGAGCCGCCATGTGACGCGTGGCGACGCCGCCAAGGCGCTGGCGGAGAGCGCGTTCACCGTGACGCAGCGCTTTACTACGCCCTTTACCGAGCATGCTTTCTTGGAGCCCGAGTGCGCCGTCGCCTTCCCGTACAAGAACGGCGTCAAGGTGCAGTCGACCGACCAGGGCGCCTACGACACGCGTAAAGAGTGCGCCCACATGTTTGGCTGGGATAGCGAGCCCGAGCGCGTGGTCGTCGAGACCATGCTCGTGGGCGGCGGCTTTGGCGGCAAGGAGGACGTGTCCATCCAGCATCTGGCCGCGCTCGCCGCATATAAGTTCCAGCGTCCCGTGAAGTGCAAGCTCACGCGTGCCGAGTCGCTCGCGTTCCATCCCAAGCGCCACGCCATGGACGGCACCTTTACGCTGGGCTGCGACGCCGAGGGCAACTTTACCGGCCTGGATTGCGAGATCAACTTTGATACCGGCGCCTACGCGTCGCTGTGCGGCCCGGTGCTCGAGCGCGCCTGTACGCATGCCGTCGGCCCCTACAAGTACCAGAATACCGACATTCGCGGCTTTGGCTACTACACCAACAACCCGCCCGCCGGTGCGTACCGAGGCTTTGGCGTTTGCCAGTCCGAGTTTGCGCTCGAGAGCCTGATCGACCTGCTGGCCGAGAAGGTCGGCCTGGATCCGTGGGAGATCCGCTACCGTAACGCCATCGAGCCGGGCGAAGTTTTGCCCAACGGCCAGATTGCCGACTGTTCCACGGCGCTGAAGGAGACGCTGCTCGAGGTCAAGGATGCCTACTACGCGCATCCCGGACACGCCGGTATCGCCTGCGCCATGAAGAACGCCGGCGTGGGCGTGGGCCTGCCCGATGCCGGCCGCTGCAAGATCCGCATCGAGGATGGCCGCGCCGTGGTCTACGCCGCCACGTCCGACATCGGCCAGGGCTGTAACACCGTCTTTTTGCAAGACGTTGCCGAGGCCTGCGGTCTGCCGCTTCGCTGCATCGCCAATGGCGAGTGCTCCACCGAGAACGCTCCCGACTCCGGCACCACGTCTGGCTCGCGTCAGACGGTCGTGACCGGCGAGGCCGTGCGCGGTGCCGCCTTCCTGCTGCGCGATGCCATGCTTGACATCGAGGCCGGCAAGCCTGCACCCGATACTCCCGTGAGCGCGCATGGCGACGGCGTCAAGATCGAGTACGACGACGGTCGCGCCTATCAGCTGCACACGCAGGAACTCGTCGCCGGCCAGGGCATGCATCCTCAGGATCCTGCGGCCGCCATCAAGGCGCTCGAGGGGTGCGAGTTTGGCTACGTGTATCTGGAGCCGACCGACAAGCTGGGTGCGGATGTTCCCAATCCCAAGAGCCACATCTGCTACGGCTTTGCCACACATGTGGTCATTCTGGACGATGACGGCCGCGTGAGCGAGGTCTATGCTGCGCACGATTCCGGCAAGGTGGTCAACCCCATCTCCATCCAGGGCCAGATTGAAGGCGGCGTGCTCATGGGTATGGGCTATGCGCTTACCGAGGACTGGCCGCTCAAGGACTGCGTACCCCAGGCCAGGTACGGCACGCTCGGGCTGTTCCGTGCGCCCGAGATCCCGAATATCCACGCCATCTACGTGGAGAAGGACGAGCTGTTGCCCGTGGCATACGGCGGCAAGGGCATCGGCGAGATCGCAACGATCCCCACGGCGCCCGCCGTGCAGAACGCCTATCGCGCATTCGACGGCAAGCTGCGTCCGGATCTGCCCATGGTGGATACGCCCTACAGCCGCGCCCGTCACCGCGGGTAGGGTAGGGCGCGGACGACCATTGCTGACGGGCCGTTCGCGCTCAGCATCAACTACATACGCTGCGCCTTTGGCCCCGGCTCCATCGCGAGCTGGGGCCTTTTGTTTGGAGCGGAGACAGCATCCCGGAATTCGGGCAATCCGGTGGTCAGGGGTTGAGCGAGCGTCGCGCTAAGGATGCCAAGCGTAACACCTTCAATGAAAATGGCGTAAAAACTACATCTGTCATGGCGTAAAAACTACATTGAAAGTAGCGTAAAATCAGCATTGAGAATGGCGTAATTTCGCATATCGCGTGATAGAGAGGGACGGCCGTCTGTGGATGCACCAAAGAGATTGACCCAAAAGGGATATAGGCCCCGGCTCATAGAGGAGCGCCTCGACACCCTTATGCGGGCGTTTGGCTGTGTGGAGATCAACGGCCCCAAATGGTGCGGCAAGACCTGGACGGCGCTCTCTCGCTCGGCGAGCGTCTCCAGGCTCGATGAGCCTGCGCAGCGTGCGGCGGCAGAGGTCGCCCCAAGCCTGGCGCTCATCGGCGATGCGCCACACCTGGTCGATGAATGGCAGGAGGTGCCCGAGGTTTGGGATGCCGCCCGGCGTTTCGTGGACGCGAGCGGCAACGAACGGGGGACACTTTTGCTCACGGGCTCGACCGCGCTCAAAAGCGAGGAGCGCAGCCATGTTCGTCATTCCGGCACGGGTAGGATCGCCCGTCTGTCAATGCGCCCCATGGCCCTGTGTGAGTCGGGCGACGGCGAGCCGCTCGTGTCACTGGCAAGCCTCTTTAAGGGCGAGGATTTTGCCCCTCAGCGTCGCGAGAGCACGGTGGATGACGTCGCCCGCTGGTGCTGCAGGGGCGGTTGGCCTGCAAATCTTGGGCTTTCGGAAGATCTTGCGCGAGAGACGGCAAGCCAGTACGTGCACTCGGTGCTCGACGTCAACGTGCTGGACGAGGGCATGTCGCCCGAGCTTGCACACGGCCTTTTGCGAGCTCTTGCCATGAACGAGAGCCAGGCTGTCACGTACAAGACGCTCGTAAAGGACGCCTCGTACGGTGAGGCGGGCCCCGACGAGAGGACCATCGCTGCGTACTTGGACCTCTTCAACAGGCTCAAGCTGACCGAGGACCTGTGCGGATGGGAGCCGCCCATGCGCTCGAAGGCCCGCGTTCGCGTGCGCCCCAAGCGCTACTTCTGTGACCCGTCACTTGCGGCGGCGTTGCTGGGGGCTACCCCTGAGCGGCTGCTTGGCGATATGCAAACGCTGGGGATGCTCTTTGAGAATCTCGTCCTGCGCGACATGCGCGTGTTCCTTTCCACCTACGGCGGTGTCGACAACAGTGTCCATTATTTCCGAGATGAGAAGGGCCTTGAGGTCGATCTGATCGTTGAGCACGACGGGCGCTGGGGAGCCATCGAGGTCAAGCTGAGTGATGCGAAAGCAGACGATGGAGCGAGAAATCTCAAGGCGCTGGAGAGGAAAGTGCTCTCCAATCCTGCCGCCCAGAATGCCGCGCCGGCGTTTTTGGCGGTCGTGGTTGGAAAGGGGAGCATTGCCTACACACGCGACGACGGCGTGGCGGTGATTCCCATGGCGGCACTTGGGGCGTAGTGGTTTTGCGGGCGTGCCGTGCTTCCTTTACCGAAAATCCATTTGGTAAACCAGATGCTCGCGGATAGAATAAAGTTGACGGCGGCCCAAGGGTGATAGCTGGGCAGCGCCGTTGCTTGGTCAAGAGGTCAGCGCCTTAATGGCAGCGACTTGTTATGCTTCGAATGCTGCTTGAGTGCCTCGGAAAGTTCGATAAGCGCCGTGAAGAGCGAGACCAAAGCAACCAAGAGCTCTACGAGCTCTGATGGGCTCGGGATGACCGCTGATTCAAGTCACCGGGCCT
>CAJMJM010000022.1 GCA_905213725.1 Collinsella aerofaciens | reverse complement strand
GCCCGTGGGTTATACCCTAAGAGCAAACCACCCTTTTTAAGGGTGGTTCTGATTTTGGTAAAAACAGCAGGTAAAAGCTGATTTCCAGGAGAAAAACTAGCTTTGCCGACGCCTTCCTATAGCGCACTTTGCTACAGAAAAGTGCGAGACTTCGGTATGCGGTATCAAGCAATCGTTATTCGGGTCTTTGAGAATCCGGGTGATTAAATGTACGGCAATGGGTACATAGCCAGTACAGTAAGTCCCCGAGGCAGATTGGAGCCACGTATGGATATCAAGGTTTCTGGACGCAAGACGACGGTAACCGATGCTCTGCGTGCGCATGTGGATGAGAAGATCGGTGAGGCGCTCAAGGTTTTCGATATCGAGCCCATGACAGTCGACGTCGTGCTTCGTTATGAGAAGAACCCCTCGAACCCCAACCCGGCAATCGTCGAGGTTACGGTTCGTGCCCGCGGTTCGGTGATTCGCGTTGCCGAGCACGGTGCAGATATGTACGCCGCCATCGACCTCTCCGCCGATAAGGTCACCCGCCAGCTGCGCAAGTTCAAGACCAAGGTTGTGGACAACCGCCAGGGCGGTGCCAGCGCCGCGGATGTCGCACCGGTCGAGCGCGTCGAGGATCTGGCCGACCTGCTGCTGCCCGAGGAGGACGACGACCTGCTCGTCCGCGAGAAGGTCATCGATGTCACCCCGATGACTGAGGAGCAGGCGCTGGTGCAGACCGATCTGCTGGGCCATGACTTCTACGTGTTCGAGAACGCGACGACTGGCCTCATCAATGTGGTGTATCACCGTAAGAATGGTGGATATGGCATCATCAAGCCCCGTATCGAAACACTTGACGAGTAAAATACGTTAACTTGCATGAGTTAACGGTTGGCGGCCATCCCATGCGGATGGCCGCCTTTTTACGTAAGGAGTCGCTTTGATGGACAAGGCTGCATCTACCGGCCATTCTGACCGCTGCCGCATCGTCGTCGATACCTGCTGCGACTTTAGCCCCGAGGTCGCCGCGAACCTCGATGTCGATATCTTGGGCTTCCCCTTTATCATCGATGGCGAGGAGCGCACGGACGATATCTGGTCGAGCATGAGCCCTAAGGAGTTCTACGACCGCATGCGCGCCGGCGCTCGCGTGGCTACCTCCGCCGTGTCGCTCGGTCGCTATATCGAGTTCTTTACCGAGTGTGCCAAGGAGGGCACGCCCACGGTCTACCTGTGCTTTACCTCGGCGCTGTCGTCGAGCTACAACTCCGCGTGCCAGGCGGCGGACGCCGTGCGCGCCGAGTATCCCGATTTTGAGCTGTACGTGGTCGACAACGCTCTGCCCTGTGCGACCGGCGCGCTCTTGGCGCTCGAGGCCGTGCGCCAGCGTTCGGCGGGACTGACCGCCAAGCAGCTGGTCGATTGGGCAAACGAGGCAAAGACCTACGTCCACGGTTACTTTACGCTCGAGAGCTTCGACGCACTGGCTGCCGGTGGCCGCATTCCGCCCGCGGCGGCACAGCTCACGGCAAAGCTCGATGTCAAGCCCGAGCTCTCCTACGACCTTGCCGGCTCGCTGTCGCTGATCGGCGTCAACCGCGGCCGCAAGAAGGCGCTCAAGTCCATCCTCAAGTCGTTCCGCGAGAACTACGTGCCCGATCGCACCATGCCCATCGCCATCATGACGGCCGATGCCGAGAAGGACGGCGACTGGCTCGAAGCTGCCATCCGCAAGGAGGAGGGTTGCGCCGACGTCACGATCATTCGCGGCTCCGTGGGTCCCACCATCGGCTCGCACGTGGGCCCCGGCATGGTGGGCTGCGCGTTTTGGGGTAAGAACCGCGCCGACAAGGCGTCGCTTTCCGACCGTATCGCCCGCCGCGTGCGCGGTCAGTAGGCAAGCGCTGCGTCCGTTATCGCCCTCGACTCACAGCCCAAACGCTGGCACCGAGTATCCAACCTGGTAATAACACCCAACCTAAAAGGAAAGGTTTCATGGCAAACAAGCTCTCCGTCGCATTTATCGGCACCGGAATCATGGGTGCCCCCATCGCCGGTCACATCCTGGATGCCGGCTATCCCGTCACGGTCAACAACCGCACCAAGTCCAAGGCTGCCGCGCTTATCGAGCGCGGTGCCGCTTGGGCCGATACGCCGGCCGATGCCGTGGCTAACGCCGATGTTGTCTTTACCATGGTGGGCTATCCCTCCGAGGTCGAGGAGCTCTACCTGGCGGGCGACGGCCTGCTCGCGTGCACTAAGCCCGGCGCGGTCCTGATCGACCTCACCACGAGCTCGCCCGAGCTGGCGCGCGACATTGCCGAGGCCGCCCAGGTTTCTGGTCGCATGGCGTTTGACTGCCCCGTCACCGGCGGTGAGTCGGGAGCTATCGCCGGCACGCTTACTGCTATCGTGGGCGCCACCGAGAACGACATCGCGCCGGTCCGCGACATCCTTGCCACCTTCGCGGCCAACATCTGCTGCTTCGACGGCGCCGGCAAGGGCCAGGCTGCCAAGCTCGCCAACCAGGTGTCGCTGGGCGCCTGCATGGTTGGCATGGCAGACGCCATGGCGTTTGCCGAGCTGAGCGGCCTCGATCTGGAGAAGACCCGTCAGATGATCCTGGGCGGCACCGGCAAGTCCGGCGCTATGGAGAGCCTGGCGCCCAAGGCGCTCGACGGCGACTACAAGCCCGGCTTTATGGTCGAGCACTTCATCAAGGACCTGCGCTTGGCGCTCGCCTATGCCGACGATCGCGAGCTTGCGCTGCCCGGCGCCGACGTGGCCTTTACGCTCTACGACATGCTCGACGCCATCGGTGGTGCCAAGCTGGGCACCCAGGCCATCACGGTCCTCTATAAGGAGGAGGCCGACGCCATCGCCGCCGGTCTGGACTGGTCGCAGTATCGTCCCGAGGAGCATGGCGCTCACGAGGACGGCTGCGGTTGCGGCGAGCACGGCGACGACCATGAGTGCGGTTGCGGTCACCATCACGGCGAGGACCACGAGTGCTGCGGCGGCCACGGCCATGACGACGGCCATGAGTGCTGCTGCGGCCACCATCACGGGGAGTAGCGCCCATGAGCTGGACGTTCGTGGTGCTTGCGCTGGTGCTCTTTCTCTTTGCGATCTACATCGGCTTTTTGTGCGGCCAGTGGGCGTGCGAAAAGCGCGTCATCACCAAACGCGACTACTGGATCGCCAATTTTGCAGGCGCGGCGGCAGTCGTCCTGCTGACTTGGGTGTTTTCGCTGTTCCCGCTGGTGCAGTTTGCGCCGATCGGCTGGCTCGGCGGCTTTATCGCCGGTCTTAAGATGAGCTTTGGCGAGTCCGTCGGTCCGTGGCGCAAGCACGACGAGGTCTTTAACGTCAACAAGGCTCATCGCGCCGCCGCCGACGCGGGCGACGCTGAGGAGCGCCGCCGCGCACGTCGCAATGGCGCGGCCGACCGACAGCTCATCTCGGTCACCGATGACAGCAAGGGTGCTGGCAAGCACGCTAAGAAATAGTAAGAAGAGGTAACTATGGCAGAAAACAAAGACGAACAGCTTACCGACGAGGAGCTGGCACAGCTTCAGCTGGCAGAGGAGAACGAGAACGCCGTCGACCGCCTGGTCAAGGAGCTCGGCTGCCCCACGCGCCGCATCCGCCAGTTTGCCGCCCGCGTGCTGCATCTGCTGGCCGAGCGCGATCCGCAGCGCGTCGTGCCCTGCGTGCCCGCGCTGATTGAGGCGCTCGACCGCCCCGAGGCTCAGACCCGCTGGGAGGCCCTCGACGCCCTGGCGGCGCTCGTCACCACCTGCCCCGAGCAGCTGGGCGATGCCTTTGAGGGTGCCGAGACCGCACTGTTCGACGAGATCTCCTCCACGCTGCGCTATGCTGCCTTCCGCCTGCTGTGCGTGTGGGGCGCCACGAGCGTCGAGCGTTCGCGCGAGGCTTGGCCCATCCTGGACGAGGCCATCCAGTGCTACCACGGCGACCTCGAGTATCGCGACATGCTCGGTTGCCTGTACGAGTTTTGCCAGGGCGAGATCGACGCCGAGGTTGCCGAGAAGCTCGCGCTGCGCCTTAAGTTCGATGCCGAGAACGGTAAGGGCAGCTATCTCAAGGCCCGTTCGAGCGAGATTTGCGAAATGCTTGTTAAACGTTTTGGCCTGGATCTCTCCAAAAAGAAGAAGCGTGCTAGCGTTAAAAAATCTGATGACGCCGAAGACGAGGAGTAACAGATTATGGCGCACGATGTAGTCCTGATTCCCGGTGACGGTATCGGTCCCGAGATTACGCAGGCCATGCGCCGCGTGGTCGAGGCTGCCGGTGTCCAGATCAATTGGAACGTCCAGGAGGCCGGTGCCGGCGTCATGGACGAGTTTGGCACGCCGCTGCCCCAGCACGTGCTCGATGCGGTCGCCGAGACCAAGGTTGCCATCAAGGGCCCCATCACCACGCCGGTCGGCACGGGTTTCCGCAGCGTCAACGTGGCCCTGCGCAAGCACTTTGACCTGTACGCCTGCGTGCGCCCTTGCCTGTCGCAGCCGGGCGACGGCTCTCGTTTCCGCGGTGTCGACTTGGTTATCGTGCGCGAGAACACCGAGGACCTCTACGCCGGCATCGAGTTCGATGAGGGCGCTGCCGAGGTCGAGGAGCTCTCGCAGCTCGTCGAGCGCTCGGGCCAGAAGACCTTCGCCGCGGATTCCGCCATCTCAATTAAGCCGATTTCCATCGCCAAGAGCCGCCGCATTGTGGAGTACGCTTTTGAGTACGCCCGCCGCTGCGGCCGCAAAAAGGTGACGGCCGTGCATAAGGCCAACATCATGAAGGCGACCGATGGTCTGTTTCTGCGCGTTGCGCGCGAGGTGGCCGCCAACTATCCGGATATCGAGTTCAACGACAAGATTGTCGACGCCACCTGCATGGGCCTGGTCCAGAACCCCAACGACTTCGATGTCCTGGTGCTGCCCAACCTGTACGGTGACATCGTGAGCGACCTGTGCGCCGGCCTGGTGGGCGGCTTAGGGATGGCCCCCGGCTCCAACATCGGTGCCGACTGCGCCATCTTCGAGGCGACGCACGGCTCCGCGCCCGATATCGCGGGCCAGGATATCGCCAACCCCACGGCCGAGATCCTCTCTGCTGCGATGATGCTCGATCACCTGGGCGAGAACGACGCTGCCAATCGCATTCGCGCCGCCGTTTCTGCCACGCTCGACGAGGGCGAGCAGGTTACCGGCGACGTTCGTCGTGCCCAGACCGGCTCCGTTGAGGGCGCTGTGGGCACGCAGGCTTTTGCCGATGCCGTTATCGCGCACCTGGCCTAAGGCATGCAGACTGCAAACGCCTAAATAGTACTTAAGTGTTTGCGTATAACCTAAGAATCAATACGCCCGGCGCTCTGTCGGGCGTATTCTATTGCGGACTATGTTTCCTAACAAGGAGTAACTGATATGGGTCTGATTCAAAAGAAGGACGAGAAGGACGAGATCGACGGCATCCAGATCATCGAGCGCGGCGAAGGCCCCGACGGTGACGAGGAGGAGAAGATCGATCTGGTCGCCGGTACGTCTGCCGAGCACATTGCTGCCGGTACGACGGCCGAGGAGGAGGACGCTCGCCTGGAGGCAAAGATCGCCGCGGACGCCGCCGACGAGAACCTCATGCCCGAGGAACAGGACGAGGACGACGACTCCGACGCGGACGACCATGCATCCAAGCACAAGAAGACGATGATTGCCGCCTTTGTGGTCGCTATCGTGATCGCTGCTGTGGTCGGCTTCTTTATCGGCAACGGTGGTTTTGGCGGCAAGGGCGTCGGCTCGGCGACCCTCACCGAGGACCAGCTCGATTCGACCGTGGCAAGCTACAGCTACAACGGCAAGAAGAGTGACATCACCGCGCGCGAGGCCATCGAGAGCCAGTACAGCCTCGATACCGTCAAGGATGGCGATGGCAACTACACCGCTCCCTCTGCCGACGTCATCCTGTCCTACGTGCGCAACAAGATCCTGCTGGACGCTGCCGAGGACGAGGGCATTACCGTCTCTTCTAAGGAGATGAAGAAGTACGCCGAGGATTCCATCGGCACTTCGGACTACAAGACCATGGCCACGCAGTATGGCGTGTCCAAGGACCAGGCCAAGCAGATCGTCCGACAGTCCGCGACGCTGCAGAAGCTCTACAAGAAGAAGGTCGGCGACAGCTCCGCAAGTATGCCGACCGCCCCGACCGAGCCTGCTGACGGCAACGAGGAGACCGCGAGCAAGGACTACGCCGACTACATCATCAACCTTGCCGGCGACGAGTGGGATAGCGAAAAGGGTACCTGGAAGGACGCCGATAGCACCTACGCTAAGGCCTTCGCTGACGATGCCTTTACGGCCGATAGCGCTACCTACAAGCAGGCCATGACCGCCTATTACACCGCCTACCAGCAGTACTCCTCGCAGGCTTCGAGCGCTAGCTCCAAGTGGACCGAGTACGCCAACGGCCTCTACGCCAAGGCCAACATCAGCATCTACGGCCTGTTTGCGTAAGGTTTGCCTGCACTACTGCGCGCTAACCGATCTACCTGATTGAGCCCGCTAGAACGGACAACGTTCTAGCGGGTTTTTTGTTACCGAAACCACTAGGGTAGGCCTCGCGCCCGCGCAAGCGCTCCATCGGGTTCCCCTAATTCATCTGGGAAAACAGCTGCAAACGATTGCAATTCTCCGGTGAACGGTCGAAAACTACCGTTCACCGATAATCTCAAAACTGGGTTCTAACTGGTATTAAGTCAAAAAGACCAATTCACAAATCTTCACAATGACCTGCAATTTTTCTTTACGCTATTTTTAGCCGCCCTGCGTTGTTTAGGCACAGGAAAAGTCCCGAACTTTTGCCAAAGCGTTTCGAAACGGTTTCAAAACCGCAGGCAGAAGTGTTAACGAGCGGTAAACGGTCGATTTATCACCGTGAGCGGTGCAAAAACGTTTTACCGTATGAATCAACGAAAGCGACCTCTTCTGTGGTGATATAGTGGCAACAACACATCACGTGGTTACTACCAGTTGAGAAACCACTGGTCTTTAAAGAACGCTTTCCAAGAAGCTTTAAGGGCGATCGCCCGCTGGCTTCCGAAAATCATCGGACTCAGATCGTACACACCTTCGGAAGGGAAATTTGTATGGTTGGCTTTATTCTTACCGGTCATGGACAGTTCGCACCCGGCCTTGCAAGCGCTATCGCTATGGTTGCCGGCGACCAGCCCGCTTTTACCGTCGTTCCTTTTGAGGGCGACCAGGCTGCTTCCTACGGTGAGGATCTCCGCGCCGCTATTACCGCCATGCGCGAGGAGTGCGATGGCGTGCTCGTCTTTACCGACCTGCTTGGCGGCACCCCGTTCAACCAGTCGATGATGATTGCCCAGGATGTCGACAACGTCGAGGTTCTGACTGGCACTAACCTCCCCATGGTTATTGAGCTTCTGTTCCTCCGCGGCAATGCCACGCTCGCCGAGCTTGGCGAGCAGGCCGTGACCGTTGGCCAGACGGGCGTCACCGCCCAGACGGTCGCATCCGTTGCCGGCTCCGACGAAGAGGATATCTTCGGCGACGAGGACGGCATCTAATGGCCGATTTCGGAGCCAACGTCCTGAGCTCCTCGGTCGCCCTTTTAGGCCTGCTTGTCATCATGGGCTTGATTTACACCATCTGGTCGCAAATCAACATGAAGAAGAAGCAGAAGTACTTCAAGGAGCTGCACACCGAGCTCAAGCCGGGTCAGGAGGTTCTTTTCGCCGGCGGTATCTACGGAACCGTAAAAGGCATCGAAGGCGAAAAGGTCCAGATCAAAGTCCGATCCGGAGCCGTCGTAGACGTTTCGCGTTACGCGATTCAGGAGATCAAGTAACTGTCGTCAGCAAATAACGAAAGGAAGCTGATCAACATGGCAGAACCCAACATTCTTCTTACCCGCATCGATAACCGACTGGTTCATGGTCAGGTTGCCACCCAGTGGAACTCCACTCTGGGCTCCAACCTCATCCTCGTCGCCAACGACGACGTGGCGACCAACACCATGCGCCAGAACCTCATGAAGATGGCCGCTCCCGCCGGCGTCGCTACGCGTTTCTTCTCTCTGCAGAAGACCATCGACGTCATTGGCAAGGCGAGCCCGCGCCAGAAGATCTTCATCGTGGCCGAAACACCGGAAGACGTGCTTACGCTCGTCAAGGGCGGTGTGCCTATAAAGAAGGTAAACATCGGCAACATGCACATGTCGGAAGGAAAGCGCCAAGTCGCCACCTCCGTCGCAGTTAACGACGAGGATGTCGCTGCGTTTAAAGAGCTGCAGGAATTGGGGGTGGAGTTGGAGATCAGGCGCGTTCCGAGCACGCCTGTTGAGGACACGAGCAAGCTCTTCTCGTAATCCTCATGATCCACGTTGTCAGGAATGAAAACCTGACATTCTGTACGTGAAATCCAAAGTGCGTACATACATTTTGAAAGGAGGAGCAAGATGGAATACTCGATCATCCAGGTCGCTCTGGTCTTCATCGTCACGTTCGTCGCGGCAATCGACCAGTTCAACTTCCTCGAGTCTCTCTATCAGCCCATCGTCACCGGCGCCGTCATCGGTCTTATCCTTGGCGACCTCAACACCGGTCTTCTCGTGGGTGGTACTTATCAGCTCATGACGATCGGCAACATGCCGATCGGAGGCGCTCAGCCGCCTAACGCCGTCATCGGCGGCATCATGGCAGCCATTCTCGCTATCGCTACGGGCCTCGAGCCCAACGCGGCAGTCGGCCTTGCCATTCCGTTCGCTCTGCTTGGTCAGCTCGGCGTTACCCTGGTCTTCACGCTTATGTCGCCGCTCATGTCCTCCGCGGACAACATGGCTCACAACGCTGACACCAAGGGTATCGAGCGTCTGAACTACTTCGCCATGGCTCTGCTCGGCCTGATCTTCGCTGTCGTCGTCACCCTGTTCTTCATCGCTGGCGCTACCATCGGTCAGACCATCGCTTCCGCCATCCCGACTTGGCTGCAGACCGGTCTCTCCGCTGCAGGCGGCATGATGCGCTTCGTCGGCTTCGCCGTCCTGCTCAAGGTTATGATGAACCGCGATATGTGGGGCTTCTTCCTCATGGGCTTTGGCCTCGCGCTCATCACCGTTGCCAACGATTCGCTGGCAACCCCTGCTCTGCTCATCCTCGCTCTCATCGGCTTCGGCATCGCTTTCTGGGACTTCCAGCAGCAGACCGAGCTGAAGGGTGCAGCTGTTTCTGACGGAGGTGACTTCGAAGATGGCATCTAATGAGTATGTGATCCCGGAGCACTACGAGGATCTCACTCCTGCTCCGCAGCTCGACCAGAAGACCCTCAACAAGATGGCTTGGCGCTCCTGCTTCCTGCAGGCCTCGTTCAACTACGAGCGTATGCAGGCCGCTGGCTGGCTCTACTCCATCATCCCCGGTCTGGAGAAGATCCACACCAACAAGAACGACCTCGCGGCTTCCATGAGCCACAACCTGGAGTTCTTCAACACCCACCCGTTCCTCGTCACCTTTGTTATGGGCATCGTGCTTTCGCTCGAGCAGAACAAGGTTGACATCCCCACGATCCGCGCCGTCCGCGTCGCCGCAATGGGCCCGCTCGGTGGTATCGGTGACGCCCTGTTCTGGCTGACGCTCGTGCCTATCACGGCCGGCATTACCTCCAACATGGCCATCAACGGCAACGCCGCTGCACCGATCATCTTCCTGGTGATCTTCAACGTCGTCCAGTTCGCTCTCCGCTTCTGGCTCATGAACTGGTCCTACAAGCTTGGCACCAGCGCTATTGACGCTCTGACTGCCAACATGCAGGCCTTCACGCGTGCCGCTTCCATCATGGGCGTCTTCGTCGTCGGTTGCCTGGTCGTCACCATGGGTGGCACCCAGATCAACCTCCAGATCCCCAACGGCACCACCCGTGGCCTTTCCGCTACTACCGTGATCGTCTCCGAGAAGGAGGCCGAGAACTTCACCGGTATGGAGGGCATCGATACCGAGACCGCTGAGGCCGGTACCATCGCCATGACCGATGAGGACGGCAACGCCCTCACCGCTTCCGATGCCGACGGCAACGCTGTCGAGTGCGGCGTCACCGATCTGGGCAACGGCATGGAGTCTGTTACCTACGGCACCGTTACCGAGGATCCGGTCAACTTCTCTGTTGCCGACACCCTCAACACCATCGTCCCGAAGCTCGTCCCGCTTATGCTTACGCTGCTGCTTTACTACATGTTCGCTAAGCACAGCTGGACCCCGACCAAGGGCATTCTCCTGCTCTTCGTCCTTGGCATCCTGGGCGCTGGCCCGCTTGGTCTCTGGCCGAGCATCTGGTAAGGCTCTAGCTTGAGGGGTGTGTCCCTACGCGGCTCACACCCCGACCCCTTAAGCCATGTGTATGTTAAAAGCCGCGTGCTCGAAAGAGCGCGCGGCTTTTGTTTTCTTGATGATTCGGGTGTGGCAGACAGATAATGCTAAACACCCTAGGTAGTTAGCCGAATTCGAGCAAAAGGGAGGATAGGATGGCGATCGGAGCGCGTAAGCAACCGCTGTACGATCAGCTGGTCGATATTCTGACCGAAAAGATCGACCATGAATATCGCGCCGGTGACATGATTCCTTCCGAGCGCGAACTATCGGAGCGCTATGGTCTCTCGCGCACTACGGTACGCCTGGCTCTGCAGGAACTGGAGCGTTTAGGATTGGTGGTTCGGCAGCACGGTCGCGGTACCTTTGTGACCGACCGTTCGGCAAAGGCAACCAATCTTATGCAGTCCTACAGCTTTACCGAGCAGATGCGCGCGATGGGTCGCGACCCCGAGACCACGATTCTCGAGTTTTGCGAGATGGAGGCCGATAAGAATCTGGCCGAGCATATGGGATTGCGTATCGGCGATCGCATTTTTAAGCTCAAGCGCCTTCGTTCTGCCGACAACATGCCCATGATGGTCGAACGCAGCTATCTACCGGTTCGTCAATTTCTGTCCCTAAAGCGACCGCTACTGGAGCGTAAGCCGCTTTACGATGTGATTGAGCAAGACTTTCAGCAAAAGATACGCGTGGCCGAAGAGGAGTTCTATGCGAGCATAGCCCGTCCCACCGACGCTCACCTTTTGGGAATTGTCGAGGGCTCGCCTGTGCTCGATTTGGTCAGGACTACGTATAACGAGTCAAACGAGGTTGTGGAGTATACACTCTCGGTTGCTCGTGCCGATCAGTTTAAATACAAGGTTTACCACCAGCGTAGCGACTAGTGTTCGCATCGTATCCATATGATGATTCTTTGCATTTAACTGGTTACTACCAGATAACCAACTGAAGTGTATAATTGCACGTCAGAGGATTACTTCTAGAGAGAGGTATTAGAAATGTTCGAGAAGAGTGTCGAGGAGCTCACCGAGCTCGGCGCCCAGATCACCACGGCCGAGATTGCTCAGCAGCCCGAGCTTTGGCGTGATACGCTCAACATCTATCGCGAGAACAAGGAGGCCATCGAGGCCTTCCTGGCCGAGGCTCGCGCTATGGGCGAGGGCCGTCTGTCCGTTGTCTTCACCGGTGCCGGTACGTCCGACTACGTTGGCGATACCTGCGCCCCGTACCTGCGTCACGCTGGCAACACTGATCTCTACGACTTTAAGCCCATCGCCACGACCGACATCGTGAGCGCCCCGCGCGACTACCTGCGCGCCGAGGATCCCACGCTCGTGGTTTCCTTTGCCCGCTCTGGCAACAGCCCCGAGAGCCTTGCTGCCGTTGCCGTTGCCAAGGAGCTCGTCCACAACGTCAAGTTCCTCAACATCACCTGCGCTCCCGAGGGCAAGCTCGCCGTCGAGTCCGCCGATGATCCCAATGCGCTGACGCTGCTCATTCCGCGCGCCAACGACAAGGGCTTCGCCATGACCGGTTCTTATTCCTGCATGACCCTGCTCTCCACCCTTATTTTCGACACTGCCTCTGACGAGCAGAAGGCCGAGTGGGTCGAGACCATCGCCAAGATGGGCGAGGAGGTCATCTCCCGTGAGCCCGAGATCGCCGATTACCTGGCTGGCGACTTCAACCGCGTGACCTACTTGGGTTCTGGCTCCTTCGGTGGCCTTGCCCAGGAGAGCCAGCTCAAGATCCTCGAGCTCGCTCACGGTCTGGTCGCTACTTCCTACGACACCTCCATGGGCTATCGTCACGGACCTAAGTCCTTCGTCGACGATAAGACGCTCGTCTTCGTGTTCGTCAACAACGACGCCTACACCCGTCAGTACGATATCGACATCCTCAACGAGATCGGTGGCGACGAGATCGCTCAGCACACCATCGCCGTTCAGCAGGAAGGTGCCACCGTCTATGAGGGTGAGTCCTTCACCTTTAAGGGCTACGAGGCACTTCCCGAGGGTTACCTTGCCCTGCCGTTCGTGATGTTTGCCCAGGCTATCAGCCTGCTCAACTCCGTGCGCGTGGGCAACACGCCCGATACGCCGAGCCCCACCGGCACGGTCAACCGCGTGGTTAAGGGCGTGACGATTCGCCCCTTCACCGCTTAATCGCGTCCCCCTGTAAGGGCGCCCGTCCGCTCATAACGGCGGGCGGGCGCTTTTTGTTTTACGTGAGCTGGGTATAAGCATCACCACAGTCAACTGCTTTAGAAGCAAGGAGTGCATATGAGCACGTACGCAATTAAGGCTGACAAGTTCTTCTTGCCGGCAGGCCCGCAACTGGGCGGCTATCTTATGGTCGAGGACGGCGTCTTTGGCGCCTGGCAGGCCGACGAGCCCTCTTGCGAGATTAAGGACTACACGGGATCGTGGATCGCACCGGGTATGGTCGATACTCACATCCATGGCTTCTACAACCACTCAACTACCGATAACGATCCCGAGGGCATCGATATCAGCTCGACCGAGCTCGCCCGTCGCGGTACCACCAGCTGGCTGCCCACGACGTTCACCGATGGCGTCGAGCAGATCAAGGACGCCTGCGCCGCTATCGCCCAGGCGGACGAGGGGCGCGGCCCCGACTTCTGCGGTGCTCGCATTCAGGGCATCTACCTGGAGGGCCCCTTCTTTACCATGAAGCACGTGGGCGCGCAGAACCCCGCTTATCTTATCGACCCCTCCGAGGAGGTCTTCGATCAGTGGCAGGAGGCTGCGGGTGGTCGCATCGTTAAGAGCGCCATGGCGGCCGAGCGCGACGGTGCCGCTGCTTATGCGGCTGCTCTGAACGCCAAGGGTGTGGTGACCAGCATCGGTCACTCCGACGCCACCTACGATGAGTGCATCGCCGCCATCAACGCCGGTGCCAGCTGCTTTACGCATACCTATAACGGCCAGCGCGGGCTGCATCACCGTGAGCCCGGTGTCGTGGGCGCTGCCATGTCCACGCCCGAGACCTACGCCGAGATCATCTGTGACGGCAAGCACGTAAACCCTGCCGCCATCAAGGCGCTGCTGCAGGCAAAGGGCTGGCAGCACACGGTGCTCATCACCGACTGCCTGGGTTGCGGCGGCATGCCCGAGGGCAGCTACACCAGTGGTGGCATGGACGTCATCATGAAGGACAACCTGTGCTGGCTCGCCGACGGCAAGAGCATTGCCGGCTCGGTGCTCACGCTTGCCCAGGGCGTCAAGAACATCGTCGACTGGGGCATCGCCAGCGCTGATATCGCCATTCGCATGGCAACCGAGGTGCCGGCACGCTCCGCGCACATCGAGGGTAAGTGCGGCAGCATCATGCCGGGTCGCGCCGCCGACTTTGTCGTGTTCGACCATGAGCTCACCCTCGTCGAGACGTATGTTGGCGGCCAGAGCGTCGGCAACGCCTTTACCGAGTAACGATAGAAAAAGACGGCGGGCCCGAATCTGCTCGGACCCGCCGTATGGGTTAAACGCTCAAAAGCACCTTCACAGTTACAGCTTGTTAGCGATCTTCTTTGCCGTGCGCTTGACGCCGGCCACAAGACCTCCCGCAGGATGCTCCTTTTCGTAGGCTAGACGCTTCTCACGCTTGGCGTACTCTTCGACGATGATGTCGCCATACTCGTCTTCGATCTTGTCGAAGAAGTCGACGGCGCCCTTAATTTCCTCGGCGGTCGGGTGTCCCTTTTGGACACCGCCGGCGAGCTTGAACGGCCCCCACGTATCAAAACCGGGGCAGCCGTAGACACCCATAAAGATGGCCTGCTTCATGCGGCAGATGCCATCGATATCCTTGCCGTACCACTTGTTTTTGCCACCGTAGGTCATAAGGCCAAACACCTTGTCCTGCGGCTGCAGCACGTTAGTGAGCACGCGTGCCATGTCTTTGTCGATCTCGGAGTAATAGATGCCCGTGGCGACGCCGATTAGATGATATTCGTGCAGGTTGGGGTACTCGTTTTTGCCGAGTGACTTCACGTCGAGGGTATCGATCTCGGGGTGCGCCTTGACGATGGCGTCCACGAGCTTTTTCGTATTGCCGTGATGGCGCGAGGCGTAGAGGATGATGGTTCGCATAAGAAGGCCTTTCAGCTGTAATTGCATCAATGTCTGTATGGTACCCCGTTACATGGCGGGGATACCGGACGCATCGATGAACGTGCGGGTTTGTCCTTTGGTCAGGGCCGAGACGGGTTCTTGCGAGCAAAAAGCAGTTGTTCGAAAGGATGGATAATGGAATACGCTCTTTCCAACGATTCGATTTCTATCAAGGTTTCCACGGCCGGCGGCTCGTTTACCTCGATTGAGGCTGACGGACGCGAGTACTTGTGGCAGGGCGATCCCGCCGTGTGGTCCGGCCAGGCACCGATTTGCTTCCCGATTTGCGGAGGCTTGCGCGACAACAGCGCCATGACATTTGCCGGGCATCATGTAAAGCTCGCTCGCCACGGGTTTGCGCGCAAACAGGAGTGGAAGCTGTTGAGCCAAGGCGAGAACGAGCTGGCGATGTGCCTGGCTTCGGAGGATAACGCCGCATTGCTGAGTGATTATCCGTATCCGTTTAAGCTTGTCGCTCGTTATACGCTCGAGGATACCGCCGTGCGCGTCTCCTATGAGGTGACCAACGAGGGGACCGAGGACATGCCGTTCTTTATCGGCGGTCATCCCGGCTTTAGGTGTCCGCTCGATGAGGGCGAGGCCTATACGGACTACGAGTTGCGCTTTGAGAAAGACGAGGCTGCGGAGCTCTGCACCGCCGTTCCCTCGACTGGATTGATTGACGTGGCAAACCGCTCCAAGAACCCAATGGTGGGAAAGACGCTGCCCCTGTCGCACGAGCTCTTCGATTTTGCGGAGACCATCTATGACGTGCTCGAGAGCCGCCAGGTCACACTTTCTAAGAAGGGGGAGGACAAGGGCGTCCGCCTGAGCTTTGAGGGCTTCCCGTATCTCATTGTGTGGAGTAAGCCCGAGGGCGATTTTGTGGCAGTTGAACCCTGGGGCGGCCTCTCGACCTGCTCCGATGAGGACGACGTACTTGAGCATAAGCGCGGCTGCCTTGTCGCCAAGCCCAAGGAGACCATCGTACGCTCGTTCACGATTGAGATTCTGTAATTCCGTTTTGTCGACTCGTATCGCGAGGCACAAGGAGCCTGCGAGATAAGGAGCTAAAAATGATCCTCACCGTTACGATGAACCCGTCTGTCGATACGCGCTATCAGCTCGATGAGCTCATAATCGACGACGTCAACCGTGTGACGCCCGAAAAGACCGCCGGCGGCAAGGGCCTCAACGTGGCCCGTGTGCTGGGTCAGCTGGGCGACGACGTTGTGGCAACCGGTCTACTCGGCGGCCACATGGGCGCCTACATGGCTGAGCTCATGGACGCCAACGGTATTAACAACGACTTTGTGCCCATCAAGGGCGAGACTCGCATTTGCCTTAACATTCTCCACGCCGGCAACCAGACCGAGCTGCTCGAGAGTGGCCCGACAATTGCCCCCGAGGAGCTCGATGCCTTTACCGCCAAGTTTACCGAGCTTGCGGGCAAGGCCGACGTCGTCACCATTTCGGGTTCGCTGCCCCGCGGTGTCGAGGCAGACTACTATGCCAAGATCACGGGCATTGCCGAGAACGCCGGCGCCAAGGTGCTGCTCGATACCTCAGGTGCTTCGCTCGAGGCCGCCCTTAAGTCCGAAATTAAGCCCGAGCTGGTCAAGCCTAACCTGACCGAGATCAACGGCCTTCTGGGCACGAACTTTACCACCGACGATGTGGATGAGCTCCGCGCCGCGCTCGCCTCTGACGCCCGCTTCTCCGATATCCCCTGGGTCGTCGTGTCCATGGGCGCTGCCGGCTCCGTTGGCTTCCACAATGGCCGTGCGTTCCGCGCGAAGACGCCCGATATCCCTGCCGTTAACGCTACGGGCTCGGGTGACTCCACTATCGCAGGCTTCGCACATGCCATCGCAGCTGACGCAGACGACGAGATGGTACTGCGTACCGCCAACACCTGCGGCAAGCTCAACGCCATGGATCCCATGACTGGTCATCTGGTCATGGACCGTTGGGACGAGGTTTACAACGGCGTTGTCGTGACCGAGCTGTAAGAGGTTGTGCTGCGGCTCCGGCATCGGTCGTTTGCTTGTGGTTGGAGTCGACGACAAGTGCGGTAGCATTATGCCGGGGCGCGACGCCGACGTTGTCGTGTTCAATCCCGACCTTACCCTGGTCGAGACGTATGTGGGCGGCAACAGCGTCGGCGGCGCGTTTGCCGAGAGCCGCTAAAGAAACGATCCGAGAGGGGATTTAGATGATTTACGGTGCACTGGGCGATATCGAGGAGTACCGCGGAATGCTCAAGGGCCTTGACGTGCTGATTGACTGGCTCGAGGAGAACGACCCGGCGAAGCTCGAGGTCGGCAGCCATCCGATTCTGGGCGACAAGGTCTTTGCGAACGTCATGGCTCCCACGACGCGTCCCGAGGCTGAGGCCCACTACGAGACGCATCAGCGCTATCACGACTTGCAGATTGACGTCGAGGGTCGCGAGGCATTTAAGGTTGCTACGGGCAGCCTGACGCTGGTCCAGGAGTTTGACGAGAAGGACGACTACGATCTGGTCGATTCCGACGCCTCGATTGCCGGCGATCTTGCTGACGATAAGTTTGCGCTGTTCGTTGCCGGCGAGCCTCACATGCCCACGCTCGAGTTCCCGGGCGATGGCGCGCAGCCGGTCAAGAAGATCTGCTTTAAGCTGCTTGCAGACGCTTACTGGGAGGAGTAGCGCACTGCTCGTGAGCTAGCGTGATTCCCCTTGGGGAGCGCGTTTGAGCCCCGTTAATCGCGGTTCCCTTGGGGATTGCGGTTGGCGGGGCTTTTTTGTTGAGTAGGGGAGTTGCCGGCGGCATTGTGCTTGGATTTATTTGCGAAGAACATCGGCTAGCCGCAGGATTGAAATCATCGACCGATAAGTGAGTTCCACTTTTTCGCCTGCAAGCAGTCGTTTCGAGCCAATCTCATCTAGCCCCACAAGCCGAGAAAACAGCGGGCCGCTCATCGTGCCATCGTCAATTGATTCCCTTATGGTCTTCAAAACGTCCGTATCATGAAGCGATGCCGAACTGTAGGGGGCAACACGAGCGGAACTCTCAATTAACGACGAGACAAAAGGATGGAGATGCTTTGGACATAGTCCATCAAACACCACATCCCCATTGTCGTTCGAGCCGACCAGGCGCCAAGTATAATGATCGACCCAGTCATCTCCGTCATATATGGCGTCCATGAGCAACTTCCCGTCTAGAGAGAGAAACCTATTTGGACATCGGGGCGCAAGACCGCAATCCATATCGGGCCTGCAGCAGCTCCAACCCAACGCACCACATAGGTTCCTTTTCGTACATGTGTATCAATCTGCCCCGAAATGCCGGTGAATGCAATTCCAGACCCGTTTGTCGGATAGCAATCGACGTATTTTTGTTTTCCGCTCACAACCTTGTATAGATATATCGTTCCAGCAAAAGAGAAGGTATCGTGGCTATTTTAAATCTATATGGCCAATTCGAGCCCTCACCATGGCAATTGTTGCAGCAGGGTTTCTTTTCATTATAATTTCACTTTGGTAAATCCCCGCCCCCTAAGCATTAAATCCGAAGTCCACCGAGTGGGCGAATCGGCAACAAAAAAGCCGCCCGAAGGCGGCTATCTTGTGCAATGGAGCCAGCGACCGGGCTCGAACCGGTGACCCCCGCTTTACGAGAGCGGTGCTCTACCAACTGAGCTACGCTGGCGGCCATGTGATGACGCAACTGAGGCGTCAACGGCTGTCAATGATACGGGACATCGCAAATCCGCGCAAGTGTTCTGACGGCTTTTCTCACTTTAAATGCACTAATATTGGAGGCGTGATGTCTCGCTCTTACGAGTCTCAAACAGAATGGGACTGCCATGGCTCAACCCAAGATCCTTCTCACGCGTATCGATGACCGGTTTATTTACGGGCAAGACGTTGAGCTGTGGAACGAGGCTATGGGTTCCAACCTCGTCCTAATCGTCAACGACGAGATTGCGGCGGATTCGCGCAAGTGGGCGCCTATGAGGGTCGCGGCGCCTGAGGGCGTGTGGACGCGGTTTTTCTCGGTGCAAAGGACCATCGACATCATTCATACCGCAACGCCGCGCCAATGGATTCTCATCATGGTGGCGTCGCCCGCGGATGCGCTCGCGCTGGTTAAGGGCGGTGTGCCGATCACCAAGATCAGCATTGGCCATATGCAGGCAGGGGAGGGCAAGCGTTCCGCAACGCCCGCCGTTGCCGTAGACGAGGCAGACGTTGCCGCCTTCAAAGAGCTGCAAGAACTCGGCATAGAGCTAGAAATCCGCTACCTCCCCAGCTCCAATCCCGACCCCATTCAACTAGTCGTTGGGGACACCCTTGGCACTTGGGGAGGTTCCTTTTAATATGAGCAGGACATTGTCAAGAGGCAAAATCGGGCCTGGCCCCA
>CAJMJM010000021.1 GCA_905213725.1 Collinsella aerofaciens | reverse complement strand
TCGTCGAGCTCATCGGCGGCGAACATCCCGCAACCGAGATCTTCCCCACTGCCTTTGAGCACGGCAAGCACGTCGTCTCTGCCAACAAGGCCCTGCTGGGCCGTCACGTCGAGACGCTTGCCGAGAAGGCACGCGCGTGCGGCGTGCAGATTAAGTGCGAGGCCAGCTGCGGCGGCGGCATCCCCATCGTGAGCACGCTTGAGCATGACCTGGTGGGCAACAAGATCCTGACCATCGCCGGCATCCTTAACGGCACCACCAACTACATCCTGTCGCGCATGGACGCCGAGGGCGCCGATTACGCCGACGTGCTCGCCGACGCACAGGCTAAGGGCTATGCCGAGGCCGACCCGTCCGCCGACGTCGACGGCTTCGACGCCGCCAGCAAGACGGCGATCCTCGCTTCCATCGGCTTTGGCACCCGCGTTACCACCGACGATGTGTACCAGCAGGGTATCCGTACCATCGGTGCCGAGGACATCGCCCAGGCCCGTGAGCTCGGCTACACCATTAAGCTGCTCGGCATCGCCCGCAACACCGACGCCGGCGTCGACGTCCGTGTGCATCCCACGCTGATCCCCGCCGACCACATGCTTGCCAAGGTCAACGGCGCCATGAACGCTGTCTACGTGGTGGGCGACGCCGTGGGCGAGACCATGTTCTACGGTGCCGGCGCAGGCTCCTTCCCCACCGCGAGCGCCGTCGTGGGCGATATCCTGTCGCTCTCCGAGCAGATCAGCCGCGGCGTGGCTCCGCTGCCCGAGATTGAGCCCTATGGTCACAACCTCGCCTTTAAGCCCATGGACGAACTCCAGACCAAGTACTATGTGCGCCTGAAGGTCGCCGACCGCGTGGGCGCCCTGTCCGAGACGGTCGATATCTTTGCCAAGCACAACATCTCGATCTCGCTCATCAACCAGGTCGAGGACGGCAAGTCGGGCGTCAGCGATGCCTGCTCGGTCATCTTCCTAACGCACCGCGCGCTCGAGAAGGACGTCCAGGCTGCCGCCGCCGAGCTTGCCAGCGTCGACTGCGTGGCCGAGGTCGCCAACGTCCTGCGCATCGAGGACGTCGAGGCCTGGACAGAAGGCGTCATGGCCAACTAGTCCACTACTTCGAACCTCAACGAAGCCCAACGCAAAAGGCGCGCTGTCTGCATCAACCGCAGGCAGCGCGCCTTGTTCTGCTTGCAGGGGAAGCTGCGTCCCGGTATTTCAGCTCAGAACGGGGCGCAGTTTCCCTCAGGGCCTTCTTTCAGAAACTATGTCCCATTCTGGGCGCGGATTCTGGGACACGCTTTCCGTAACGGGCCTCTCGCGGAAAGCGCGTCCCACTCTGGACGCGGATTCTGGGATGCATTTTCCGCGACGGCGTTGGCTACCTGCCGTCGTCGTCCTGGGCTTCATCGCGCGCATAGAGCTCCAGCATGCGGCGGCGGTATTCGCGCACGGCGAGCTTGGCGCGCTCCAGGCGACGGCGTTCGAGCGGGGTGAGCTTGCCGGGGTCGATCTCGTCGCCGTAAGTCTTATCGGCAAGCAGGTGCGCCGCGTCCACGATGCGGGCATCGATGTGGTCGCTCGCTGCCTCGGCGGAAAAACGCTCGGCAATCGTATCGAGCGTAGGCAGGCCCTCGAATACGCGACCATGGCCATGCGAAGTCAGCAGCTCATGCTCGCGCGCGAGCAAGCTCGCTAGGTCGTGATGGGCGCGCAGGATGTCGAGCGCATCGGATGGATGCTCGGCAACCTCTGCCACGGCGGCGACCGGCGCAGCATCCACCACGCGGTAGAAGAGCTGTGCGAGCAGCGGCATCAAGAACACTGTGATGGCACCGGCGGCAACCATGACCGACGCAATATCTTGCGACAGCGCGCCCGCGTTGACGGCAACACTCGTCACGGCAACGATGATCGGCAGGGCCGTGGTGCAGTACAGGGCCACGGTAATACGACCATACGCCGACACATCGCGCGTCGCAGGACAAATGCTCATAGAGATGAGAATGGGCACGGCGCGAATGATCAGCAACGCCACGATAAAGCCTGCGAGCAGCCCGGGGCGCGACGCCACGGCCGTCAGGTCGATCTTTGCGCCCGATACGGTAAAGAATACCGGAATCAAAAAGCCGTAGGCCAGGCCATCGAGCTTGGTCTCGAGCGTATGGTTGCCCTCGGGGATGATATAGCGCAGGACAAAGCCGGCGGCAAAAGAACCCAACACGATGTCGAGATCAAAGACAGCCGAGAACGCCACGAGTGTGACCAGGATGAGCACCGTCAGGCGCACGAAGGTCTGCGACGTGGTATCGGCGCGTTCCTCGACAAACGCAAAGAAGCGGCTGCCGACGCGCTTGGAGCGGCTTGGGACCACGGCCAGCAACACGCAAACCACCGCAAACAAGCCAAGGATTACGAGCGTTTGGATGCCAGTGCGGGCAGACAGCAGCACCGACATGGCGAGCACAGGGCCGAGCTCGCCCCAGGTGCCATACGCGAGAATCGAGTCGCCCACACGCGTGCCAGTGAGCGAGCGCTCACGCATGATGGGCACGAGCGTGCCGAGCGCCGTCGAAGTGAGGGCAAGCGTCACGGCGATACCGTCGAAATGACTGACTGAGAACCACGGGGTAAAGCGCACGGCAAGCCAGGCGATACCAAACGTGACGACCCACGTCGCCAAGCCGTAGCGCCCCTCGACGCCCGTGATGCTCTTGGGGTCGATCTCAAAGCCGGCAAGCAGGAACAAAAAGGCCAGGCCGAGCTCGGACACGAGCGAGACCTCGGCATCTACATGGATAATGTCGAGCATATGGGGTCCCAGCACCGCGCCAAACACGAGCAAAAAGACCGTCTCGGGAACGGGTTTCCCGGGAATCGCCGAGGCGATAAAAGGACTCGCAAAGGCCACGAGTGCGATGATGGCGAGCGAAACGAATGCCATGTGATGCCTTTCTCTTGTTTGCGCTTCACTGTAGCACCCTCGCCGTCCTCAACGCGCCGCGAGCTGTCGTATCATAGTGAGGTTTACAAACATGTGGCTCAAGGCGACCGCGAGGCTTGCCCCGTAAACCGACCGCTGCCGCATACCGTACCGTACGCCCAACCGATCAGGAAGGCAGGAACCAATGGTCTCTCGTATCTACGTGGAGAAGAAACCCGGGTTCGACGTCGAGGCTCAGCAGCTCAAGGGCGAGCTGACCGAAATTCTCGGCATCAAGGGCATCGAGGCCCTGAGGATCATCAACCGCTACGACGTCGAGGGCATCGACGAGGAGCTTTTCCGCTCCTGCGTGCCGACCGTCTTTAGCGAGCCCCAGGTCGATGTGACCTACGACGAGCTCCCCGCAAGCGATGGCGCCGTCTTTGCCGTCGAATTCCTGCCTGGCCAGTTTGACCAGCGCGCCGACTCCGCCAGCGAGTGCGTGCAGCTCATCAGCCAGGGCGAGCGCCCCGCCGTGCGCTCCGCCAAGGTCTATATGATCTCGGGCACTCTGGACGAAGCCGCCATCGATGCCATCAAGCACTACGTGGTGAACCCCGTCGAGGCGCGCATCGCCTCGCTCGACCTGCCCGAGACGCTGTACATGGAGACCCCCGAGCCCCAGCCCGTCGAGGTGCTCGACGGTTTCCGCGAGCTCGATGAGGCCGGCCTTGCGGCTTTTATCGCCGAGCGCGGTCTTGCCATGGACGAGGCGGACATCGCCTTCTGCCAGCAGTACTTCCGCGATGAGGATCGCGACCCCACCATCACCGAGATCCGCGTGATCGACACCTATTGGTCCGACCACTGCCGCCACACCACCTTCGGCACCGTCCTGGACGACGTGACAATCGACGACGCCGTGGTGCAGCAAGCCTTCGACCGCTACATGGAGATGCGCCACGAGCTCGGTCGCGACGCCAAGCCCGTCTGCCTCATGGACATGGGCACCATCGGCGCCAAGTACCTTAAGAAGACCGGCGTCATGACCGATGTCGATGAGTCCGAGGAGATCAACGCCTGCACCGTCAAGGTGAAGGTCGATGTCGACGGCGAGGACCAGGACTGGCTGTTCCTCTTTAAGAACGAGACCCACAACCACCCGACCGAGATCGAGCCCTTCGGCGGTGCCGCCACCTGCGTGGGCGGCGCTATCCGCGACCCGCTCTCGGGCCGCAGCTATGTGTACCAGGCCATGCGCGTCACCGGCGCCGGCGACCCCACCGTCCCGGTTTCCGAGACGCTCGAGGGCAAGCTGCCGCAGCGCAAGCTCGTGACCACCGCTGCCGCCGGCTACTCCAGCTACGGCAACCAGATCGGCCTTGCCACCGGTCAGGTTAATGAACTCTATCACCCCGGTTACGTGGCCAAGCGCATGGAAGTTGGCGCCGTCGTGGGCGCCACCCCGGCAAACCACGTTCGTCGCGAGTGCCCCGCCCCCACCGACAAGATCATCCTGCTGGGTGGTCGCACCGGCCGTGACGGCATCGGTGGCGCCACCGGCTCCTCAAAGACCCAGAACACCGAGTCCATCGAGACCTCGGGTGCCGAGGTCCAGAAGGGCAACGCCCCGGTCGAGCGCAAGCTGCAGCGTCTGTTCCGCCGCGGCGACGCCTGCCGTCTGATCAAGCGCTGCAACGACTTTGGCGCCGGCGGCGTCTCGGTCGCCGTGGGTGAGCTTGCCGACGGCCTGTATGTCGACCTTGACACCGTGACCAAGAAGTACGACGGCCTGGATGGCACCGAGCTCGCCATTTCCGAGTCCCTGGAGTGCTTGGTTTGCGCCGGCGCCGACGGTGACGTCGAGGAGTTCATGGGCTACGCCGCCGAGGAGAACCTGGAGGCAACCGTTATCGCCGAGGTTACCGCCGAGCCGCGCATGCGCATGGCATGGAACGGCGTCGCCATCGTCGATCTATCCCGCGAGTTCCTCAACTCCAACGGTGCACCCAAGCACCAGGTCGCCCACGTCTGCGCCCGCAGCGTGTGGCAGCCCAGCTGGGCCGGCACCACACTTGCCGAGCGCATGACCTCGCTCGTCACCGATCTTAACGTCGCCTCCAACAAGGGCCTTTCCGAGCGCTTCGACTCCACCATCGGTGCCGCAACCGTGCTTATGCCTTTTGGCGGCAAGACGCAGCTCACCCCGAGCTCGGCCATGGTCGCCAAGTTCCCCGTGGACGGCGAGACCACCACGGCAAGCGCTATGGCATGGGGCTTCAACCCCTACCTGATGGAAGCCGACCAGTTTGCGGGCGCCTACCTGTCCGTGGTCGAGTCCATCGCCAAGCTCGTGGCTGCCGGCTTTGAGCACAAGCGCGCCTACCTCTCCTTCCAGGAGTACTTCGAGCGCCTGCGCACCGAGGCAGAGCGCTGGGGCAAGCCCATGGCAGCCGTCCTGGGCGCTCTCATGGCCCAAGTCGACCTGGGTGCCGGCGCCATCGGCGGCAAGGATTCCATGAGCGGCTCGTTTGAGGACGAGGCCGGCGAGCTCAACGTTCCGCCCACCCTGATCAGCTTCGCTGTTGCCGTGGGCCGTGCCGCCCGTGCCGTCTCACCCGAGTTCAAGGGCCTGACGCATCGCGTCGTGCGTATCGCCCCCGCCACCTATGGCGAGGACTACCGCCCCGACGCCCAGCAGCTGCTCGCCGCGTTTGATGCCGTCGAGGCGCTCACCGCCACCGGTGACGCCCTGGCCGTCTCCACGCCCGGCTACGGCTGCGGCGCCGAAAGCCTCTTTAAGATGTGCGTCGGCAACCAGATCGGTATCGAGCTTGCCGAGGATGTGGACGTGGAGAGCCTCTTCACCCCGCTCTATGGCAGCTTTATCGTCGAGCTCGCCGAGGATGCCGAGCTGCCCGAGGTCGCCGACGGCGTTGTCGTCGAGCCCCTGGGCACCACCGTCGAGGGCTATGTCATCGACACCGGCTCCGAGGTCATCGAGCTCTCCGAGCTCCAGGAGGCCTGGGAGAGCGGCATCGAGGGCGTCTTTGCCTACCGCAGCGCCGACGAGACCCCCGAGGTCGAGACCATCGACTTCCGTGCCAAGGACATCCACGTGTACAGCGGCGCCAAGATCGCCCGTCCGCGCGTGATCATCCCCGTGTTCCCCGGCAACAACTGTGAGTACGACAGCGCACGTGCCTTCCGCGCAGCCGGTGCCGAAGCCGACACCTTCGTGATCAACAACCTCACGCCCGAGGCCGTCGCCGAGAGCACCCACGAGCTTGCCCGCCGCATCCGTGCAAGCCAGATCGTCATGATCCCCGGCGGCTTCTCCGGCGGCGACGAGCCCGACGGCAGTGCCAAGTTCATCACGGCGTTTTTCCGCGCTCCCGAGGTCACCGAGGCAGTCCGCGCCCTGCTCAAGGCCCGCGATGGCCTGATGCTGGGCATCTGCAACGGCTTCCAGGCCCTGATCAAGCTCGGCCTGGTGCCCTACGGCGACATCGTCGACGCCACGCCCGATGCGCCCACGTTGACGTTCAACACCATCGGCCGCCACCAGAGCCGTCTGGTGCGCACCCGCATCTCGTCCAACCTGTCCCCGTGGCTGTCGCAGTGCAGCCTGGACGACCCCTACACCGTCGCCATCAGCCACGGCGAGGGCCGCTTTGTCGCCAATGACGAAGTGCTCGCCCAGCTGATCGCCAACGGCCAGGTCGCCACGCAGTACGTGGGCGAGGACGGCAAGCCCAGCATGGATCTCTCCGTCAACCCCAACGGCTCCGCGCTCGCCATCGAGGGCATCACGAGCCCCGACGGCCGCGTCCTGGGCAAGATGGGCCATGCCGAGCGTCGCGGCGACAACCTGTACCGCAACGTGCCCGAGCATGTCCCCGGCGATAAGTTCATGCCGATCTTTGAGAGCGGCGTAGCCTACTTCGCTTAAAGCTTTCCCATCGGGTACAATCCCCTCGGGTAACAACGCCCGCCACCGGCACCCCCGGTGGCGGGTTCTTTTTTGCTTCGCGCATACAGGAAGGACATCATGGAAAGCCGCAAGCCGTATCTCGCCACCCTGCCCGGACTCATCCTGGGCTGTCTCGTTTGCTGCGCGCTCTGGGGCTCCGCCTTCCCCTGCATCAAGATCGGCTACGGCCTCTTTGGCATTCCCGCGCACGACAGCGCCTCGCAGCTGCTCTTCGCGGGTCTGCGCTTCACCCTTGCCGGCATGCTAGTCATTGTTGGCATGAGCGTGGCCCAGCGCCGACCACTCGTTCCGCAAGCGCGCGATATCAAGCCCATCTGCATCTTGTCGCTCTTCCAGACCATCGGCCAGTACTTCTTTTTCTACCTTGGTCTCTCCCGTGCAAGCGCTATGTCGAGCTCCATCATCGAGGCTAGCGCCAACTTCTTGGCTATTCTCTTTGCCGCCCTGGCGTTTCGCACCGAAAAGCTCGATGCGGCCAAGGTGCTCGGCTGCGTACTGGGCTTTGCCGGTGTCGCGCTCGTCAACCTTTCGGGCGCGGACGGCACCTTTGGCTTTACGCTCGACGGCGAGGGCTTTATCCTGGCCTCCACCGTCGCGGGTGCCCTTTCGACCTGCCTGATCGGCATCTTCTCGCGCGAGCACGACGGCGTCTTGCTTGCCGGGTGGCAGTTCTTGGTCGGCGGCCTGGTCCTCACCGCCATCGGCTTTATGATGGGTGGCGCGCTCTCCCCCACGGCGATTGCCCCCGCCATCGCGCTCATCATCTACATGGCGCTTATCTCCGCGGTCGCCTACTCGCTGTGGTCGCGCCTGCTTGCCGTCAACCCCATCAGCCGAGTCTCGGTTTTTGGGTTTATGAACCCCGTCTTTGGTGTGCTGCTGAGCGCGCTGCTGCTCGGCGAGGGCGCTGGCACGAGCCCCGTTACCGTCATCGTTGCCCTGCTGTTGGTCTGCGGCGGCATCATCATCGTCAACAAACCCAAAAAAGCCTAGCGAGCTCACCTTTTTAGGGAGGGTGTTCACACACTTTAGCTTAATGGGGTGCGCTGGTTCTCGTTGATTTCGTACCGAGCGCGGTGGCAGACGCCCGTCTTGCCGCAACGCGCCTAGGCATTATGGCCGGTGGCCCCTACAAACGCAAAAGGGGCGCATGACCATCGCAACGGTCGTGCGCCCCTTTTTTCTAGCGAACCTGGATGCCGGATTTCTTTTTGGCGTCCTTGATGCGATAGAGCTCCGCATCGGCAGCGCGCAGAAGCTCTTGCCACGTGTTGATCCCATCGCCGTAGCGCGCGTAGCCAATAGACATTCGAAGCGAATAGGGTGTCTCGGCGCGCGAGAGCTCGCTATTGATCGCCGAACACAGGCGGATAATGTCGTGCTCCGTCGCCCCCTTTTGCAGTACGACGAACTCATCACCGCCATAGCGCGCAATAAAGCCGCCGGACGGCGAACAGGCGTCCTTGAGCACTGCGGAAACAACCTGAAGAGCATGGTCGCCCTCCACATGTCCATACTGATCGTTAATCTGCTTAAAGCCGTCGGCGTCCATCATAAGCAGATACACATCATCGGCCTGGTCCACATTTGAAAAGAGCGACAGCATATAGGTCTCAAAACGGTTGCGATTGTTAAGGCCAGTCAACGGGTCGGTCGAGATCAGTTGCTCCTGACAAACAATGTAGAGCTGCAACATACTTAACATGATGCCGACACTAAGGCAGGGACCCGAATAAAAGACCTGAAAGACACCGGCCACCAAGGCCGGAATGGCGAAAAATGCCAAGGTTTGATAGATGGCCTTCTTTTGTAGGCTCTCGACCTTGCAAGATTGAATAAACGCATGCAGGGACGTATATATAACGTAGCAGTAGCTGACGATGGGCTGGATCATATAGACAAAACCGCGACGATACGCGCCCTGCGCATCGATATAGAACAGGGCATGCGTCCAGTAGCTAGTAAACGCCAGTACGACTACCAGCACCGCAGGCAGCGTTACAAACGCCATCCTATAGCGCGCGGTCAAAAGGCGAGAACCCTGCACCGTCTCGGAATAGATAAACCAAATGAGGCACGCGGCGGCAAAGAGCGAAAACGAAACCGCGTTGGAAATCCAGTTGGCAGCAATGCCCAGCGTGCCGCCCACACCGTCCGAAAGCGTCCAGATTATATCGAATAACATGTACGCGGCAGAGGTGTAGCCGAGCGTACTAAACAATAACTGTTGGGTACTCGAGAACAAGGAGTGGCGACTTCGCGCGGCAAGCCCGATAAGAACAATCATGCATAGCAGGAATATCTCGATCTTGAGTGCCTTAACCACTAGACGCCATCCCCTCAATATCCAAGTGGTCAGAATCGCCCGATTCGTGTCTGGGCAATAAACGCCCCTTACTCCGCAGGGGTAAGGGGAATAATAGCAGAGCGCCCGAACGTTGCTGCAAGACAGCTCTCGTTCGGGCGCTCTGACGGCGCGAGTTGCACGCCGGAATCAATTATCGGTAACGGACGTTACTCACCGTCGATATCGGTTGCGACAGCCTCCTCGATAGCTTCGACGCCAGCAGGCGACAGGTCTTCCTTGCCCTGACAGAACTTCTTGTCGACCCAACCGGTCAGAATCGGAGCCATGATTGCCGTGATGATAACGGCGGTGGCGATCTGGGCGTACGCAGTGGGTGCAAGCTCGGCGTAGCGCGGCGCGACCTCGGCAAGAGCAACCGGCGTGGTCATAGCCGTGCCGGCGATGGTTGAACATGCCACGGCAGCGTTGCCGTTACCACCGCAAAGGCGCTCGAACGCAAAGTTGATGGGACCGACGATAAACAGCGTGACAAGGCCCAGCAAGATGCCGGAAATACCGCCGGTGATAAAGCTCGACAGGCTCATGGACGCACCGAGCTGAAATCCGATGACGGCGATCGCGGGATTGGCGCCGGGAACCAGCAGGTTCTTGATGAACGGGAAGAGGTTGCCCAGAACCATGCCGATAACGAGCGGCAAAATGGAGCCGATGATGGTACCGACAGGGATGTTGGCGAGACCCGAAACGCCCAGGATGATCATGGTGACGGCGGGACCGGCCGTAAAGAACAGAATACCCACGGCGCCCTGCTCGGATTCGTCGCCGAACTCGCCCATGATGCCCGTGTAGAGCGCCATGTTGCAAAACGTAATGCCGCCGATGATGGAAACCGAACTCAGGCCCAAAAGGTTGTCGTTAAAGAAATACGCAACGCCCAGACCCAGCGCGGCTGCCACCACAAGCTTAGGAATCAGCACGACGATGCCGGTCTTGATGGCACCCGGCGTGGACTTAAAGCTGATGCCGGCGCCCACAAACAGCAGGATCGCGGCGACGATGGTATTGGAACCGCCGCGGCAGGCAGCCGTAAAGAAGCCGCCGATCTCAAAGACCTGCGGACAGAAAGTGTTGAGCAAAAGGCCAACGATCATGGGATAGATCATGATGTCGCCCGGGATACGCGGGACTTTGAATTTCTTTTGCTCGTTGGCGGTCGCTCCCTGTGCCATGAAACCCCCATTTCCGCTGACGCGGAACAAAAGACCACGTCATACTTTGCTACAGTAAAGTTTGATCATGGTACCAGAAGAAGCAGACCAGCTCAGTGAGAAATTCGATTCGTTAGGCCGGGACGCCAAACGTGCCCCGCTCTTATATGAGGCTCAAAACGATATAGAACACGATGCCCGAGACGCAGCAGAAATATCAACCTGCGGCAATAAAGTTCGCCTACAATTGCCACCGGATCGAAAGACGTATCTGTAAGGAAGTCATTATGACAGCTATCGATCGAGCTCGGGCGTCCGAGGCCTTTAAAACCTATACCGATGCCTACGATGCCGCCAACCCGCGTATCGCCCTCAAGATCGAACATACCTATCATGTGGCCGAGACATGCGACGCCGTGGCACGCGAACAGGGCTGGGTGCCAGAGGATATTGACCTGGCATGGCTTTGCGGCCTGCTACACGATATGGGCCGCTTTGAACAGCTGCGACGCTGGGACACCTTTAAGGACGCCGAGAGCATGAGCCATGCGGCGCTCGGCGTCGAGGTCCTCTTTGGCAAACATCCCGCCGACGCACCCGCCACGACAAACATCCGTGACTTTATCGAAACCGATGCACATGACGAGCTCATCCGCGCAAGCATTGCCTATCACAGCGATTTCCGCCTACCTGCACAGCTCGACACACGCACACGGCGCTTCTGCGATATCGTGCGCGATGGCGACAAAATCGACATTATGCGCACCATCGCCGACAGCACCGTCGACACCATCCTCAAGGTTGATGAGGATACATTTCTCGCCAGCCACTTCTCGGCACCGGCGCTTGTCGCCTTTGCCGAACACCGCTGCGTCGCACGCGACGAACGCGATGAGCCGGCCGACTACTTGGTGGGGCTCATCTGCTTTATGTTTGAGCTCGTCTACCCCGCAAGCCGCGCGCTGGCGCGCGAGCAGGGCGATATCTACCGCCTGCTCGACGCGCCCTTTGGCATTGTGCGCCCCTTTACCGATCCCGCCACGCAGGCGACCTGGGAGCGCCTAAAGAAAGAGATGCGAGCCTGGCTAGCCGGCGCCTAGCGCTCGAGCTGGGCCAGGAGCTCCTCAACGACCTCGACGGCGTCGCCGACGACCTTGTACTGGGCGGCGCCAAAGATGGGGGCATCCGGGTCCTCATTGATGGCGATAATGCACTCCGCCCCACCGATGCCGGCAAGATGCTGGATGGCACCCGAGACACCAATGCTCACGAGGAGCTTGGGTGAAACCGACACGCCCGTCTGGCCAATCTGGTGGCGATACTCCAGCCAGCCCGCCTCCACGACGGGTCGTGTGCAGCCGAGCTCGGCACCCAGGGCTTCGGCGAGCTTTCGCATCAAGGGTAGGTTTTTCTTGGAGCCGATACCGCGACCCACAACAACTAGACGCTCGGCATCGGCAATCGAAGCCTGCTGGCCCCATTCCTCAGCGGGAATCGAAATCTCGACACGAGCCTTGGCGTCTTCCGCAAGGAATACCTGGGTAATCGTGCCAGAGCGGCTGTAGTCAAACTCGGGCGCTCCAAAGATACCGGGACGCACCGTTGCCATCTGGGGACGCTGATTGGGGCAAATGATGGTGGCCATCAAGTTGCCGCCAAACGCCGGGCGCGTCTGCTGCAGCAAGCCCGTTTCCGTATCCATCGAAAGCAGGGTGCAGTCGGCCGTAAGGCCCGTCTGCAGGCGCACGGCAACGCCAGGCGCCAACTCGCGGCCAAAGGCGGTCGCACCGTACAGAATGGCTTCGGGCTTGCGCTCGGCTACCAAATCGCAGATGAGACGAGCATAGACCTCCGCGTCGTTCTGACGCAGGCGCTCGTCACGACAGACCAGAACTTCGTCCGCACCGGCGCAAACCAGATGCTCCAGGTCCCCGAGCGAGCCCTCGGGGCTCATGCCGACCAGCGCCACCAAGCGACAGCCGCGCGCATCGGCAAGCTCGCGGCCCTTGCCCACGAGCTCGAAGGCCACGGATGCCACGGCATCGTGCTCGTCAGTTTGCACGAAGACCCAAATGTCTCGATATGCGTCAAGGTCTACCGCACCGGTGGTCTCATCGCGCTCGATCGAAATAGCGTTGACGGGGCAGGCGTCGACGCACCCGCCGCACAGGATGCAGCCGTCGGTTACGCGGGCACAGCGATTGGGACGCTCGCCCTCCACCACAATACCGCCCGAGGCGCAGGCGCGAACGCAGCGACCGCAGCCAATGCAGGCTTCGCCATCGATAATCAGTCCGCTCATCTATGCCATCCCCTCGATAATCTTGGCGAGTTTTGCCGCCTGCTCGGACGCCGTGCCCTCAACAGTCTCACACGTTTGGTCGCGGTCGGGCACAAACGAGCGCACGACCTGCGTCGGCGAACCGGCAAGACCGCAACGCGAGGGGTCGGCGTTCACGTCGGCAGCGCCGACCACGCGCACGTCCGCTTCCTCGGCCGCGCGAATGCCAGCGATACTCGGCATGCGCAGCTGGCCAATCTCCTTGGCAGTCGTCATCGCGCACGGCATCTCCAGATACACCGTTTCCTCGCCGGCGTCACAGCCGTGGACAAGCGCCAGCGAGCCGCAGGTCGTAAAGCCCGCGCCCTGCACGCAACTCACGTCGGTCACGCAGGGAATCTCAAAGGCTCCGGCAAGCTCGGGACCAATCTGGGCCGTATCGCCATCAACTGCCATCTTGCCGCAAATGAGCAGGTCAAAGTCCTCGTCGAGCGCCTCGATGCCACATTTGAGGGCATAGGTGGTAGCCAAGGTATCGGCACCCGCAAAGGCGCGATCGGTCAGCAACAGCGCGTCATCGGCGCCGCGGGCGATGCAGTCGCGCAGCAGTGACTCGGTCGCGGGGATGCCCATCGACACCACCGTCACGCGCACATCCATGCCAAAGCCGATAAAGTCATCCTTGAGCGACAGCGCGCATTCCAGAGCGCTTGCATCGGACGGGCTGATGACCGCCTGCTTGCCGTCACGCACAATCGTATTGGTCTTGGGGTCCATCTTGACCTCGGTGCTTCCCGGCACCGCCTTGACGCACACCACCATATGGAATTCGCTCATCTTCACGCGCCCCCTTTCTGAACGAGTTCATCCAAGAGCTTCTCCGAAAACAGGTTGCCGCGGCCGAGCTGTCCAGCAGGGTCGAGTTGGAGCTTGAGTCGAGCCGATTCGACCATGGCCTCGTGGCCGTACATCGTCTCCAAGAAGCCCGCCTTGATCTTGCCGACGCCATGCTCGGCAGAGACGGCACCACCCATGGCCGTGATCTCGGCCGCCCACTGGGCAAAGAGCTCGCCGCCGGCGCGATAATCCTGCGCGTCGCGCGGCAGGATATTCACATGCAGATGGTTGTTGCCGATATGCCCCCAGGCGGCAGACTCAAGCCCGCTTTCGGCCAGCGTGCGACGATAGAGGGCGACGACATCGGCCAGACGTGCATTGGGCACCGACATATCCGAACCCAGCTTGGTAATGGTGAGGTCCGTGCGGCGACGCTCGTCGATGAGCATGTTGACGCTCTCGGGAACCGCGTGGCGGAAGAACCGCTGGCACTCGCGATCGACCTCGGTGCGCGCAACCCATGTCGCGGCGTCGCGGCCGCCCGCAAGCTCCAAAACCCATCCCAAGTGGTACAGCTCCTCGGTCGCCTGTGCCTCGTCGTCGCAGTCGAGCTCCACGTAGACGCAGACCTTTGCCTCATCGTCGAGTGCCGGCAGCGAGGCAAAAGCAGTCGACTGCTCGCGCTGGCGGCGAAGGATATCCAGGGCGCCCGCATCGAAATACTCGATAGCAGCCGCGTGGGACAGGACCGGGCGCACGGAATCGGTAAAGGCAACGGCCTTGTCCTCGCTATCGAAAAAGCAGCTCACGCCCCACACAACCGCGGAAGCAGGCTGCAGGGCGATCTCGAGCTCGGTGATAACGCCGAGCGTGCCACATGCGCCGATAAAGAGATCGATGGCGTCCATATCGTCCGCAACATAATAGCCCGAAGCATTTTTGGTCTTGGGCATGGTGTAGTCAGGAAGATCGAGCTCAAGCGAACGTCCTTCCGCCGTCACAAGTGAAAGGCGACGGCCCTGAGCAAAAACCTCACCGCGGTGAAGCTCGAGCAGGTCACCATCCGCCAGGGCAACGTGAAGGCCCGTGACATGCGGACGCATGGGGCCATAGGCATAGCTGCGGGCGCCGGAGGCGTTGCACGCCGCCATACCGCCCAGGCAGGCAGATGCCTCGGTGGGGTCGGTGGGAAAGAACTGCTCGGGGGCAGCTTGGAACTCCTCGTATGTCCGAAGCGACGCCTGGTCCCAGCCGCCTGTCGGCAGCGCCTTTTTGACCAGCTGTTTGCGCAGCTCCGACAGTACGACGCCCGGTTCCACGCGCAGCAGAAACCGGCCCTCGTCATCGCAGCGAAGACCAAGGTAGCGATTCATGCGCGAGGTGTTGAGGATATGCCCGCCATGAGGCACGGCGCCGGCAGCGAGGCCCGTTCGGGCACCCTGGACAGTCACCGAAACACCGTCGGCATGGAGCTGCCGCAAGATAGCGCGCACCTCGTCTTCCGATGTCGGAAACGAAATGCTCGAAGCCTCGCCCGACGAGCGAGACTCGTCGCGACCGTATTCCTCGAACTCATCGGTGAAGGGTTTGATGGTTGCAGACATGCAGACTCCCCTTTAGCTAACTACAGTGTTTGCAGGGAGATGTTACCGCATCGTTTCGTTGACGTGTTCGAGACCGCCTCCATAATTGAGGTTTTTTACGCGCATGCAATTCGGCGAACGGCCGAGTTTCCTCGGCAGGCGATGCTTTTGACACATATCGTTCCGCCGCCAGCGATCGAAAAATGTCGCTCGAAAAAAGTTGAAGTATTTTTTACCGCCCTTTACCTGCGGGGATGTCAATCCGTCAAGCATTTGGTCAGCTTTTGGTCAAGTTGCGGCTGATACGGTCGGCATCGACAGCCAAAGCCGATAGAAGTTTTGGCCCAAGAGCAGGGAGGTTCCCATGGCATATTACTGGCCCCAGTACGGCATCGCCATCGAGGTCGACGACGACCCTTATCTCTTACCCTTCGATGAAGAGGCATTCCCCGATACGGCGGTCTACCACGTCACCACCGATGTGATCTGCGACCCCGAGTCGTTCTCGGCGCTCGCCCACCACATCGCGCATATCCACGACATCGAGCTCCCTCCCGACTTCGACGAGCTTGTCTACTCACGCCGCCTGATGCTTCACATGCTCTTTGGAGCGAACCCGTCCACCTTTGCGCGCATCTATACCGCCAAGGATGCCGCATGAGCGCGAAGAAGCCACCCCACTTTGCAGGCCTGGGTCGTCGCAAGAAGCTCATCGTTGCCTGCTTGGCCATCGTCTGTGCCCTTGTCGCCGTAGGACTATACGCTTGGCAGTCGCAGCCCGTACCCGAGGCGGGCGCTTCGGTTACGACGGCCGAGGGCAAAACGCGTCAGGAAATCCAAGATGAGCTCGACGCCATCGTCCGCGACAACATGATGACGATTTCGGTCGCACCGGTCGCTCAGCTGCAGGAGGACGGCAAGCTGCGCGTCAACGTGCAAAACGTCCAAGACAATAAATTTCCCCAGCGATTCCGCGTCATCCAAAACGACGAGACCATGTACGAATCCGGTGTGGTCGAGACCGGCAAGACAATCGAAACGTGCCCCGCCGGCGACATCAAAGAAGGCGAGGCGTACATCGAGATTCAGGCGCTCGATGCCAAGACCCTCGACAGCCACGGCAATCCGACACGTGTCAAGGTGCGGGTTGAGCAAGCCGAGAACTAGCTTTTCCGGCCGACGCGGCACCGCACGCAATTCACCAGCATTCGTCCAATCATCGCGGGGACGGCCCGCGGCGAATAGAAAGGAACGACCATGGACATCACCAGGAACATGAACGGAGCCAGAGCGCTCGCCGTGGGCGCAGGGCTCGCGCTCGCGCTCGCAATGGGCGCCGCCCCGACGCCAGCTATGGCAGCCGGGCGCGTTGGAACCACGAAGGTAATGGTCAGGACCGAGATCGACAACGTTGAGTTCAAAGTTCCGACGGTTATTCCCTTCGTCGCCAAGGCCGACGGCACGCTTCAGGGCCCCTCAGAAGACGCGACCACCATCGACAATCATTCGGCCTACGGCATCCATGTCACCAACATGAAGATCGACGCCATGAACACCTGGACCATTGCCGCCGACGCCAAGGCCGGAACCGCGCAGAACTCCATCGACTTTAAGGTCGGCCCCGACGGCGCGCTCCAGAACGCCAGCGCCGCAATGCAGGGAACGGGCCTCGATCTTTCCAAGAATGCAGCCTTCGACATGGGCTACCAGGGCATTGCCGGTGGCACGGACAAAATTAAGCTCAAGACAAGCGGAAACGTCGCCCGCGTCACGCGCGACATCTTCCGCGTAACCGGCGAAGGCGATCAGGTTGCAACGATCACCTGGACGGTCGAGCCCGGTGCGCACACGGCATAAGGCCGTCGCCCTGGCCGCCGCCGTCAGCATCCTAGCGTTTGGGCCAGCCATGGCCTTTGCCCAGCAAGAACAGGCGCAGGCCGCCACGCAAGTGACGGTCGACCTCTCGGAGCTCGACCGCAGCGACCGCGAGGAACCGTTGGCGCAGACAGGCGACAAACGATGGCTCTTGGCAGCAGGCGCCGCAGCAGCAGGCGCGGGAACCGCCGGCCTCGGTCTGCACATCAAACACAGCCAGAAACAAAACATGAACAGGCCGCACTAAATTAGCTAAGGAGACCCCATGGCATCGAAGAACCTTTTGCCCGTCGTCGCACTCTGCGGCGCGCTCGCAACCGGAACGCCTGTCGCCGCTTGGGCGACTCCTGTCATGGCAGACTCCTTACCAGCGGCCCTAAGCTCCGCACCAAATCCGTCGAGCGCCATTGCGTGCAAGCGTTTTTCGATCGCACAGGCCGCAATCTCAACCTCGGGATGCCTTCGTCGTAATACGGACGGCTCGATAGTCGTGGATATCAATCGTTCGAACAAGGCAAACGGCTCCCAGGCGGGGTGCGCCGTCTGCACGTGGCGCTCGGTTGTGCTCGATGCAGATGGCGATCCATGCAATTTAGAGCTGCGCATCGACATCGCTTCGGTCGATGACTCGGCGAACGGAGCGAAGGTCGCCTTCGACGGTACGTTTTTTGAGAAAGGAGGCGGTATATGTCTGGGCTGCGCCGCCGCGAATGCAGACGACACGCAGCCCACCCTCTCATTCACGGCATCGTTGCGGCTGACCAAAGCCGGTACCGATGCCATCGCGGCGGGAGAAGCGTCCCTGCTGTTCTACGCCGTCAGTACCAAAGACACAGACGCTCATTTCGAGAAGCCAGCCGGATCACTCAGCCTTACACGAGGGATAGAGGCAGGCCCTATTGAAATCGATGCCCGCGCGCAAAGCAGGCAACGCATTCTTGCCGACCCGGCGCTTCTCGAAATGGAGTGGAACGGATCCGGAGCCATCGGAATTCTCCCCTCCGCGTTTGACGCCAAGACGCTCCCCCCAAACGACGAACCCATCAACGCAACCATACAAGAAGAGAGCGCGGACAAAGAAGCAGGTGCGGGCGACACGCCGTCGCCGACAAACAGCGTCCCAGCTTCTTTCGAAGCGCCGAATGAGCCCGCTGCCGATCCAAACGATCCCGAGTTCGCGGACAGTCTGGGGCTTGCTGATCCTCAAGAGATCGATGAAGGTAACTGCTGCGTGCTTGCCGCGCTCGACCACACGGAGGTCATCGACGCTGCGAACATCGAAGTTGCCGCCGCCAATCAGCCCGTCCGCAAGTCGGCTATCATCGCATTTCCTGAATCCATCGAAGTCGTCTTTTTGCCATCGGGCGAGGTCGTGGCCCCAACACTGCTCACCTTGTTGGGCGCCAAGAATACTCGAAACGAAATTAAAAAGGTCACGGTTGTCGACCCTGCAACCACCGCCAAGCTGCGTCTATACGCCGTTGCTCCAGACGGAGGCAAGACCTTGGAATTCGATGGTGACACACTCCTAGCCTGGCGACGTCTGGACATTATGCAAGACGTCTCGTATCAGATCGAACTCGAAGGGTTTGATCGTGCCCGCGATGCCAATATCATCGCCGCGGCTATTGAATCCCCGCAGCGGCTTATGACACTGCGCTTTGAATACTATCCCTATGTCCCGACAACCACCTGAGGCTTAAATGCTGCACATCATTCCTAACACCACTTATATAACGTATTAGATGAGTCGCGATGTGCCTCGCATTTCGTTCTGCTACGATTGCCACGTTGGCATCAATACAGGAGGGCTCATGCCGGGCTTGGGAACAATCATCAACGTTGTGCTTTTAGTTGCGGGCGGTCTTTTGGGATTAGCGGGCGGCCGCTTCATCACACCGCGCATCCAAGACACGCTCATGAAAGCATCGGGGCTGTGCGTCCTGTTTATCGGCCTTGGCGGCACCATGCAAAAGATGCTCCTTATCGATGGGAAGGCGCTAGCGACCACCGGCACCACCATGCTCATCGTCTCATTTGCGCTCGGTTCGCTCATCGGCGAGG
>CAJMJM010000020.1 GCA_905213725.1 Collinsella aerofaciens | reverse complement strand
ATGCGTAGCACGCGGCGGCGAGCACGGCGCCCTCCAGGGGATGGTGGGCTCCCGTGGTGCGCAGGCGACGCTCGGCGTCCATGCCGAGGGTGCATGCCATGAGCGCGGCAAAGCGGGCATCTTTGAGATGTCGATAGATATCGCGACCTCGCAGCTCAACGTTGGTGCCGACCAAGTGAATGCAAGGCTCACTTTGTTCGTCCACGCCCGTGGCATCGACGGCAAACACGCGGCGCACGCCACGGGGCTCAATGTCAAGTTCCAGACGCTCGACCACAAGCTCAATACGTCGTGACAGCTCGGGTTCAATCTGCTGGCCGCCGTAACCCAGATACCGCAGCATCTCGGCACGGTCGACACGGGGATGGTGCGCAGCATCGACACGGTAAAGCGCCGGCGACGCAAGGTCGGCCGGCACTTCGACAGCGGTTGTATCGATGTGCGGTTTTTCCATTACCCCAGGCGCTCCATAATGGTCGCGGCGATCGCAGGACGGTTCATAGTGTACAGGTGCAGGCCGTCGGCGCCGTGCTCCTTGAGGTCGCAAAGCTGGCGGGCGGCATAATCTACACCGGCTGCCTGCAGGCTCTCGGGGTCGTTCTCGTACTTGGCGAGAATCTTGATGACGGGGGAGGGCAGCGACGCGCCGCACATAAAGACCATGCGGCTGATCTGCGACTTGCCCATAAACGGCATGATGCCCGCGGTAATGGGCACGGTGATGCCGGCCTTGTCGGCAAGCTCGCGAAAACGGTAGAAGCACTCGTTATCAAAGAAGAGCTGCGTCACAAAGAAGCTCGCGCCGGCGTCCTGTTTTTGCTTGAGGTGTTCGACCGAGAGGTTGAGATCCTCACAGGCAATGTGGCCCTCGGGGTAGGCTGCGGCGCCCACGCAAAAGCCGGCGTCGACGAGCTCGGGGATGAGGTCGCGGGCGTAGGCGTAGTCGGAGGCGGGCTTGTCGTCCTCGGTCGCGCCGGCAGGGAGATCTCCACGCAGGGCCAGGATGTTTTCAACGCCGGCGGTGCGATACTCGTCGATCTTGGCGGCGATATCGGCATGCGAGCGGCCCACGCAGGTAAGGTGTGCCACCGAGGGCGTGTCGAATTCGCTCGAAATCATATGCGCGATGGGGGCGGTGGTGGCACCGTTGCCCGAGCCGCCGGCCGAGCAGGTGACCGAGACAAAGCTCGGCGAAAGCTTGCACAGATTGCCTGCCACTTCGCGAGCCGTGTCGAGGGTGAGCTCGCCCTTGGGCGGGAACATCTCAAACGAAACGGGCGCGGTGCCCTGGGATGCTGCCTGCTTTAAAACCTCGTCGACGCGCATATCGTGCTCCTCTAGATACGTAATAGTGTGATGTGTTGTAAGGATTCTACAGCACCACTGTGTCACGGTGGAGTTTCACTCGTTATTCGGGGATACCAATCAAAGATGCCTTGCTATCGGCTTTCTCTATAACAGAGCGGCTAATCTAGGCACGGACTATAAAGACTGGTATCTGATGCAAAATACCAGTTAATAGAGCTCCATCCCAAATTGACTACCCTTAAACCATGGGGAGAGGTCTGCAATTTATGCAGTTGATTGGCTATTGAGGGTGGCAACGCCGCCTCGATAGGGTAACCTCATTGATTGGTTTCGCGACAGCAACATAACGGTAATGTCGCGGAAACACGGCGAGTCTAAGCTATGACTCGTTCGTTAGTAATCAACACCGCTTCTCACGCGGTGCCGATACGAAGGGAGTTCCGTATGGCCGAACTTACTGACCGCTTCGGGACCATGGTGTTCTCTGAGGAAGTCATGAAGGACTACCTCCCCAAGGACATTTGGAAGCGCCTTGCTGCAACCCTCGAGGGCGGTGAGCCGCTCGACCTGGATGTGGCCAACGCCGTTGCCCATGCCATGAAGGTCTGGGCCATCTCCAAGGGCGCGACGCACTATGCGCACTGGTTCCAGCCGCTTTCGGGCATTACTTCCGAGAAGCTCGACAGCTTCTTGGAGCCCAACCACGACGGCACCGCCATTACCAAGTTTACGGGCAAGAACCTCATCCAGGGCGAGCCCGATGCCTCGAGCTTCCCCAACGGCGGCCTGCGTGCTACCTTCGAGGCCCGTGGCTACACCGCTTGGGACCCCACCAGCCCCGCCTTTATCAAGGACGATGTCCTGTGCATCCCCACGGCTTTCTGCTCCTACACGGGCGAGGCCCTGGACAAGAAGACCCCGCTGCTGCGCTCCATGACCGCGCTCTCGCGTGAGTCCAAGCGCGTTTTGGCGCTGTTTGGCAAGACCCCCAAGAAGGTCGTTCCTTCCGTGGGCGATGAGCAGGAGTACTTCCTGATCAAGAAGGATGCTTACCGCAAGCGCAGGGACCTGGTCATCACTGGCCGCACCCTCTTTGGCGCTGCTCCTTGCAAGGGCCAGGAGCTCGAGGAGCACTACTTTGGCGCTATCCGCCCCACCGTCTCGGCCTATATGAAGGACCTGGACGATGAACTGTGGGCGCTTGGCATTCCCGCCAAGACCAAGCACAACGAGGTCGCTCCCTGCCAGCATGAGCTCGCCCCTGTCTATGGCGAGGTCAACGAGGCCATCGACCAGAATCTGGTCATGATGGAGAAGATGAAGCTCATCGCCTCCCGTCACGACTTGGTCTGCCTGCTGCACGAGAAGCCCTTTGAGGGCATCAACGGTTCGGGCAAGCACAACAACTGGTCGCTTGGCACCGAGTCCGAGAACCTGCTCGACCCGGGCGACACCCCGCTCGACAACCTGCAGTTCATCGTCTTCCTCACCGCGGTGATCGAGGCCGTCGATAACTATCAGGAGCTCCTGCGTGCCTCCGTTGCCTCGGCCGGCAACGATCATCGTCTGGGCGCCAACGAGGCTCCTCCGGCGATTATGTCCATTTTCCTGGGCGACCAGCTTACCGAGGTCGTCGAGAAGATCATCGATGGCAAGGCTTCCGTCCATGCCACGCGCGGCGTGCTCGACCTGGGCGCCGATACCTTGCCCAAGCTGATGCAGGACAACACCGACCGCAACCGCACCTCCCCGTTCGCCTTCACCGGCAACAAGTTCGAGTTCCGTGCCTGCGGTTCTGAGCAGAACGTCTCCGACTCCAACCTGGTGCTCGATGCCGCCGTGGCCAAGTCGCTCAAGTCCTTCGCCGACGCACTCGAGGGTACGCCCGAGGATAAGTTCCAGGACGCCGCGCTCGAGTACTGCAAGAAGGTGCTGACCGATCACCAGCGCATCCTGTTCTCCGGTGACGGCTACTCCGATGAGTGGCCCGTCGAGGCCGAGAAGCGCGGCCTTGCCAACAACTAGACCACGGCCGACGCCCTGCCCGCCTTTGTTTCCGATAAGGCCATCGCGCTCTTTGAGGAGACGGGCGTCCTGACCAAGGCCGAGGCTCAGTGCCGCTACGACTGCAAGCTCGAGAAGTACAACAAGCTCATGAACATCGAGGCTACCACGATGGTTCGCGAGGCGCGTCGTACCTATCGCCCGGTCATTACCGCCTATGCCACCAAGGTCGCTAAGGGCCTTGAGACTATTCGTGCCGCCGGTGCTGAGGCCGCCATGCAGTGCGAGCAGAACACGCTCAACAAGCTCTGCTACGGTATCACCACCATTAACGACTCCATCAAGGCGCTCGACGCCGTGCATCAGAAGGCCGAGGCTCTCGATGGTCAGGAGCAGGCCAACGTGTACGCGCACGAGGTCGTTCCCGCTATGGATGCGCTGCGTGCCGCCGTGGATGCCATGGAGGAGATCGTGGCCGCCGACTACTGGCCGGTTCCGACCTACGACGACATTCTGTTCTATGTGTAACAGACACGTTTGATTTTGTGTGCGAAGGGGTCTCGCCTGTGCGAGGCCCCTTCTCTTTATGTCGCTCGGACCTGCTCTGAACTTGCAGCCGAGCAGGTGTTTCGCGCGGGGCATCTTAAAAGTTGTAACCTGTTTTGGCATGCGGACGTTTCGGACGTTTGTTCGTAAAGGGGAGGATTATCCGATGAAGGTATTCGATATCGTGTTTAGCCCGACCGGCGGAACGGAAAAGGCGTCTGGCTACATTGCCAATGCGTTGGAAGGGGAAACCGTTGCTGTAGATCTGACCGATAGCGGGCTTGGTTTTCGCACAGTTGCGATGACAAAAGAGGATGTAGCCGTGATCGCGGTGCCCTCGTATGGCGGGCGAGTCCCGGCTGTGGCTGCGGAGCGCTTGGGTATGATGCGGGGAAACGGTGCGCAGGCGGTTCTGGTTTGTGTTTACGGAAACCGCGCGTATGAGGACACGCTGGTCGAGCTTGAGGATGCGGCAAAGGGCGCGGGCTTTCGGGTGATCGCGGCGGTTTCTGCCATCGCCGAGCATTCTATTGTTCGCCAGTTTGCAGCCGGTCGGCCAGACCCACAGGACGCGGCGCAGCTCGCTGGGTTTGCGAATCAGATTCAGCAAAAGATATCTGCAGGAGATGCTTCTGAGCCGGCTATTCCGGGCAATCGTCCCTATAAGAAGGCCGGGGGCGCCGGTATGGTGCCCAAGGCCACAAAAGAGTGCACCGCTTGCGGGGCTTGTGCCGCAGCGTGCCCTGTTGGCGCTATCGATAAAGACGATCCCAAGCGGGTGGACAAAAAGGCCTGCATCTCTTGCATGCGCTGTGTCGCCGTATGTCTGCATGCCGCCCGCGCGGTAAACCCCATCATGCTCTCTGCGGCTACCAAGATGTTGAGCAAAGCCTGTGCCGAGCGGAAGGAGTGCGAGCTGTTTATCTAGCGCAAGGGCATTGAGTATTTTTCGTTTTATAACGGCAAAAAGAACGAACCCGTCGGACCTTACATCCGGCGGGTTCGTACATTTTTGAGTTGGTGCCCCCAGCGGGATTCGAACCCGCGATATCCACCTTGAAAGGGTGGCGTCCTTGGCCGCTAGACGATGGGGACAGCGGGAAAGAGTATAGCAGACTTTTTTGCCGGCGCGTATATCGTTGGTAAACTGGAAAACCACCACACAGGAGCCGACTCTCTATCCCGATCTTCAAACATCTCAACCTGTAACATCTGGGCGGGCAAATCGGCTCTATCTGTTACAGATCGAGACAGACGGCGGGCGTCGGGACGAATATCTCAATCTGTAACAGTAAGACGACTTTCAACGGCCTAGATGTTACAGATCGAGACAAACAAACGTGGCAGATCAAAACCACCACAAAGGTGCCTGTCCCCTTTGTGGTGGCGGGGCGTTAGAGGAGGAGCTTCATCGCGGCGTCGTGGGCGGCGTGCTCGTAAGTGTCGTCGAGGGGCTTGAGCGGCAGCAGAGCGGTGGCCCGTGCATCGCCACGGCGCTCGAGAGCGTGGGCGATGAGCCAGTCGGCGAGCTCGGGGTTCTTGGGCAGTGCCGGTCCGTGTAGGTACGTGCCGATGACGCCCTTGTAGATGATGCCCTCAAAGCCATCGTCGCCGTAGTTACCACTACCCATGACGACGGCCGTACCGAGCGGCGTGGCCTCTGCATCGAGCAGGGTGCGGCCGCCGTGGTTCTCGAATCCCACAAAGGGCTCGGGTGACAGGTCGGTCTTGACGGCGACGTTGCCGATCAGACGGTCGGAGCCGCGCACGGTCTCGGCGGCAATGACGCCCAGGCCCTCGATGCGATTCTCGCCCATATAGTACGAACGGCCGAGCAGCTGATAGCTGCCACAGATAGCGAGCAGCGAGCCGCCATCCTCAACATAGGCCGCGACCTTGTCTTTTTGAGCGAACAGCTCGTGTGCCACGGCCAGCTGATCGCGGTCGGAGCCACCGCCCATCATGACGATGTCGGCGTCGGTGAGATCGAGCGACTCGCCCATACGGACCTCGTCCACGCGCACGGGGATGCCACGCCAGGCGCAGCGGCGCTCGAGGGCAATGACGTTGCCGCCGTCGCCATAGAGGTTGAGGGCATCGGGATACAGGTAGACGATGCGTAGCGGGCGCGAAAGCTCGACCGGCGCAATGTCGGTGGGGACAGCGCTGCCATCGGCGCGCGTTACGGCGTGGGAGGCGACCGAGCTCGCATCGGTGCTCTTAAGCTCGTCGAGCTCCTTGATCAGCGGCGGGAAGGCCGTGTAGTTGGCGACGGCGTAGAAAGTATCACCAGCCTCCTCGTCCGCCACGGCACCGATCGCCTGCTCGATATTCGAGATGATGGCGGAGTCGATGCCGGCGTACTTCAGGCGTACCTGCATATCGTGCGCGCGCGTACCCCCGACAAAGGCGATAAGACCTGGGGTATCGGCGATGCGCTCGAAGTCGACGTCGTAGATCCACGATACATCGTGGCCGTCGGCGTCGTTGTCGTTCAGGAAGAAGGCGCAGAGCCTGCCGCCTGCCGTTTTAATGGACTGGATCTGGCGATCGAAGCCCACGGGATTTTTGGCCAGATTTGCCTCGACGGTACGGCCAGCGATTTCCCAGCGGCCCATGCGCCCGCCGGCGGGGACGTAGGCATCGAGCGTGGGCTGCAGATGCGCCGCGTCCACGCCCAGCTCGCGCGCCGCAAAGAAGGCGGCGGCAACGTTGTAGACCATGTACAAGCCGTTGTAGCGCGTGGCGATGTGCGTTGCGGGTGCGTCGGTATTGGGTCCAAAGTTCAGGTCAAAGCCGTAGCCGTCGCAGGTGAGCTCAACGCCTGTCACGCGACGGAGCAGCGCTGGGCGACTCCAGCCGCACGAAGGACAATGATAGGCGCCGAGCTGGCCGTATTGCACGTAGTCGTACTCCAACGGGGTGTTGCACTGCGAGCAAAAGCGCGAGTCGCTAATGCGATCGGACTCGGTGTCGGTGGCGCCGTCGATGCCAAAGGCGATGCTTGCATTGGGAACGCGCGCGGCGATCGCGGCGCACAGCGGGTCGTCGGCGTTATAGATGAGCGTCGTTGTCGGCGAAAGCTCCAGCGCGTGGGCGATGACGTCCTGGGTGTGGTCGATCTCACCGTAGCGGTCCAGCTGGTCGCGGAACAGGTTGAGCAGCACAAAGTAGGTCGGCTTGAGCTTGGGCAGGACGCGCACCGTGTAGATCTCGTAGCTCTCAAAAACAAATACACACTTACTGCTGGCGGTTCGCTTAAGGTTGCCGCGCGCCTCGAGCAACGCGCCCACCACGCCCGGCTCCATGTTGTTTCCGGCACGGTTGCATACCACGGTGGCGCCGCTGGCGGCAACGGCGTCGGCGATCAGGTTCGAAGTGGTGGTCTTGCCGTTGGTGCCGGTGATCACCACGCTGCGGTCGACAAGGCCCGCGAGGTCGCTTAGCAGCTCGGGGTCGATCTTCATGGCGATACGGCCGGGGAGTACGCCGCCCTGGCGCTTAAGGACGGAGCGCAGTCCCCAGCGGGCGATATCGCTCGAGGTGCAGGCGAGAGATGAGCGGAAGTTCATGAAGCCGTTCCTAACGTGAATGACATGGTCGTGACGTTTGTGCCGTTAAAAGCCGTAGCGGCGCGCAAATTCCTGGGCAAGCTGCGATACGTCTTCGCAAGCGCTGGCCCAGGGGGCAAAGTCGGGAGTATCCGAGATGATGCCGTCGGCCTCCCAAACTGCCTGATGCGAAAGGTCCCAGGGGTCGTGCGGTTCGGGCCGGCAGGGAAGATACGGCGTCTGATACATGGGGTTCAGCAAAAAGAACGCGCCGCCCTCGCAGCGGTTGGCAAACTCACGCAGCGCGCGTGTCGCCGGGCGCATTTTGTTCGTTTTGAACAGCAAGATCGTGCGGGCGAGCAGGTACCAGGGGGAGTTCTCGAGGGTATCGGCCCCCATCTGCTCCTCGAGCTGGTGGGCCAGGGCAAAAAAGCCGTCCTCGTCTTCTAGGCGAGCGAGGGCGAGTAGCACGGTGCCTGCAGCTCGGGTGGGATAGCCTTCCGCCTTAAGGACGCGGCGGGCGTAGTTGGCGGCAGCACGGTAGCGAGCGCTCGCCATGCACAGCTGCGAGATGGCCTCGAGCGTGTGGAGCCACCCGATAAGAGCCGGCTCGCTTACGGTGAGATCGGCCGCCGTCACGCCGTCTGCCAGCACCTTGTTGGCCCAGTAGTGCGGGGCCTCCATGTCGAACCCGGGCACGCTTTGCTGCAGGTAATCGGTCGTGGTCGCCTCGAGTTTCATCAGGTCGCCCAGACAGGCGTCGACGGGCGTGTCCGCCAAAATGATGGCGAGCAGCTGGGCATCGACGGCCAGCGCGTCGACGCGGACGATCTTGAGCAGCTCATCGCGCGTATCGTCGAACAGGTGGTTGCGCGTCTGTTCAAACTCCTCGTCGCTGCCCATGTCCTCGATGCGATGGAGCTCGTCGAGCAGGTGGCGGTGGACGCCTGCATAGGACAGCAGTGCCTGGGCATGCTCGGTCTGCGCATACTTATGAGGGTTGACGCTCACGTCGTTATGGACAAGCTCGCGTGCTGCATCGGTGAGTTCGGGGTGCGACGCAAGGTAGGCGCGCTCCAGGTAGGCGGGGATGTAGACGCTCGGATCCATTAGAGGTCTCCTCCCTTAAACGGCAGGCCCTGCTCGGCCGCCCGCAGGATGCGCTCGTCAATCTGGGAACGCACGATATCGTTGGTGGCGACCCAGGCGGCAAAGCTGGCGTTGTCGGGGGCGCCCAAGCCCTCTTGCAGTACCGGCGTCGCCTCGGACAGCGCAAGGACAAGCTCGTCGGTGGAGCCCACGCCCACGTTGACGCGGGCATAGACGCCATCGGGAAACTCGGTTTGGAAATAGAGCGCCTCGGCTGCGTGTGGGCACGAGCGTGCAAGGATGCGCAAGTAGTGCTCGGCACCCTCGTAGTCCAGCTCGCGCCAGGCAGCGCTCATCAGCGCGATGAGCGTCCATGGGTCCAAGTCGCGCTCCGCGTCCTTGGGACGACGGCGTAGCGGCGTGTTGGTGAGATAGGGGACGGAGTGGGCAGAGCGAAAGCGCTTGAGCTCCTCGGCGGGGTATTCGAGCTTCGCCATGGCGAGCATCGCGGTGTGACGGACGCCGGCCGGATCGTTGGGGGCAAAGTCGAGGCTGCAGTTTGCGGCTTCGAGCGACATGCGATAGCGGCCGCTAATGAGGGCGCGCGACGCAAGGGCGGCAAGCCAGCGCAGGTAGGGGCGGCGCATAAGGTCGCCTGCGGCCTCACGCTCGTAGGGGTCCTGCGCCGAGGCGATCTTGAGTGCCAGGTCGTGCTCGACTTCATCGCGCTTGGATACCAGGTACTGTACGTACTCCTCGTTGGAGTTGGCGGTGAGGGCGGCCAGCATGCGCTGGGCATCCCAGTTGGTGGGGTCGAGCGCGGCTGCCTCGCGAAGCATGTTCTCGGCAGCGGCCTCTTCTTGCTCTGCCTGGGTATCGTCAGGGATAAAGGGAATGCGGTAGTCGACAGCCTCGACCACCTTGGCAATGAGGTGCCCGGCGCGGTCGCGGTCGTGCACGATGAGCGGCGCGGGGTTGCGGGTGAATTGTTCCATCAGACGCTCTACGGCGGCACCGTCGGTGAGCGGGATATTGTCGCGGCGCAAGGCCTCAAGAACGAGGCGATGGCAATCCTCTTGAATGGGATCGAATGCCATGGGGCCTCCTTTGCTGCGGTTAGGGTTCAAATGTCTCTATATAAGGTTCTAGTTTACCCGCATGTGGCACACCGGGGGTGCCGCACTTGGACATGCACCTTTGCACCACGAAGACGGATGTCGCACAAATGTCGGCACCTTGGACGACTGAGTGGTATCACGATGCCGCAAACGGTCGATTTTTGGCGGCGAGCGGGGCACATTTTGGAGGGCCACAGTCCTGCCCGGGATATGTGGTCAACCTTGATAAAACGTTTGCCCAGCTTGGGAGTATGAATGCCCCACAAGGGTCTTCAGGGATAGAAAAAACGTTTCATCATTGTCGGCTTTAGGTGAATAACTGACCAACCAGAACGGTAGAATAATGTTTGTCTGAGCGTTGAGACGTTTAGACATCGCGCATTGTCATCGCCGGCAACGCGCAAAACGGTCCTAACGGAGCCAATCGGGTGCTCCGTTATATACGCAAGTCTAAGAGGGGCTTGTTTAGGAGGCACAGTATGGGACGTTTTACCAATCCTCGCGATCTGTACTTTGGTGAGGGCGCTCGCCACGAGGTGAAGAACCTCAAGGGCAAGAAGGCCATCATCGTTTCTGGCGGCAGCTCTATGCGCCGCGGCGGGTTCCTGCAGGACGTTGAGGCCGACCTCAAAGAGGCCGGCATGGAGGTCAAGCTGTTCGAGGGCGTCGAGTCCGATCCGTCCATCGAGACGGTCATGAAGGGCGCCGAGGCCATGCGCGAGTTCGAGCCCGACTGGATTATCGCCATCGGCGGCGGCTCGCCCATCGATGCCGCTAAGGCCATGTGGGTCTTCTACGAGTATCCCGAGGAGTCCTTCGATAACATCATCCAGCCGTTCAGCTTCCCCGAGCTGCGTCAGAAGGCTCACTTCTGCGCCATCTCCTCTACCTCCGGTACCGCTACCGAGGTCACTGCCTTCTCCGTCATCACCGACTACGCCAAGGGCATCAAGTACCCGCTGGCCGACTTCAACATCACCCCTGATGTCGCCATCGTCGACCCCGAGCTCACCTACACCATGCCCGCCAAGCTGTGCGCTCACACCGGCATGGACGCTCTGACCCACTGCATGGAGGCCTACGTTTCCACCTGCGCTTCCATGTTCACCGACGCCAACGCTCTGCACGGCATCCGCGAGATCGTCGAGTGGCTGCCCAAGTCCTATGCTGGCGACCATGAGGCCCGTCAGCACATGCACGAGGCTCAGTGCATCGCCGGTATCGCCTTCTCCTCGGGCCTGCTCGGCATCGTTCACTCCATGGCTCACAAGACCGGTGCTGCCTTCGAGAACGGCCACATCATCCACGGTGCTGCTAACGCCATGTACCTGGGCAAGGTCATCCAGTGGAACTCCAAGGATCCCCGTGCTGCCGAGCGTTATGCTTACGTGGCCAAGGAGATCCTGCACCTTCCCGGCGAGACCAACGAGGAGCTCATCGCCGCGCTCGTCCAGAAGATCCGCGACCTCAACGACCAGCTCAACATTCCGCAGTCCATCAAGGATTACGCGAATGGTGGCGTGAAGGTCGACGCCGAGAACCCGCAGATGGTTTCCGAGGAGGAGTTCCTCGCCAAGCTGCCCGAGATCGCCGCGAACGCCGAGACCGACGCCTGCACGCCGGAGAACCCGCGTGAGACCAAGGCTGCCGACTTCGAGAAGATCCTCAAGGCCTGCTACTACGACACCGACATCGATTTCTAATCGACTCTTGTTATCGTAACGAGGGGCTCCGCACGTATCCGTACGGAGCCCCTTTCTTTTTTCTTTTAGAGAATGGGATAGTTATGGCTGCAATTTTCAATAGCCCCAGCAAGTACATCCAGGGTCCGGACGAGCTGGCCAAGCTCGGCTCCTATGTCGAGCCGCTCGGCGGTAAGGCCCTCGTCATCGTGACGCCTTCGGGCAAGAAGCGCGTCGGCACCAAGATCGAGGGCGGTTTTGCCGAGGTCAAGGCCGAGCTGCTGTTCGAGGACTTTAACGGCGAATGCTCCAAGGGCGAGGTCGATCGTCTAGTTGCGCTCGCGCGCGACAACGGTTGCGACATCATTGTCGGCGTCGGTGGCGGCAAGATCCTCGACACCGCAAAGGCTGTCGCCTACTACTTGGGGTCTCCGGTTATCATTTGCCCCACCATCGCTTCGACCGATGCACCGTGCTCGGCACTTTCGGTGCTCTACACCGACGACGGCCAGTTTGATAAATACCTCTTCCTTAAGGCAAACCCCAATATTGTCCTGATGGATACGACGGTTATCGCGGCGAGCCCGGTGCGCCTGACGGTTTCCGGCATGGGCGATGCGCTCGCAACCTACTTCGAGGCCCAGGCGACGCACGATGCCGACGGCGGCACCTGCGCTGGCGGCAAGGGCAGCATGGCTGGTCTGGCGCTCGCCAAGCTCTGCTACGAGACGCTTATGGCCGATGGCGTCAAGGCCAAGGTTGCGCTGGAGAAGGGTGCGCTCACGCCTGCCGTCGAGCACATCATCGAGGCCAATACGCTGCTTTCGGGCATTGGCTTTGAGAGCTCGGGCCTTGCTGCCGCTCATGCCATCCACAATGGCCTGACGATGCTGCCCGAGTGCCACAGCATGTATCACGGCGAGAAGGTCGCCTTCGGCACTATCGTCCAGCTGGTACTCGAGGATGCCCCGACCGAGAAGCTCGAGGAAGTCTTGGGCTTCTGCATTGAGCTGGGCCTGCCGGTCACGATGAAGGAACTTGGCGTTGCCGAGCTTACGCGCGAGCAGGCCATGATTGTTGCCGAGGCCGCGTGCGCGCCCGAGGACACCATGTGCAATATGCCGTTTGAGGTGACGCCCGAGATGGTCGCAAACGCCATCCTGGGTGCCGACGCACTGGGCCACTACTATCTCATGGATGAGTAAATCAAGCTAAGGAAGGGGCAAAGCCAACAGATGGCTTTGCCCCTTTTTGCTATGGTGCAAAGGGGTCAGGGTACTTTGCACCCATCGTTGTTTGATGAAGGGTGGATTCTCGTATGGCGCTTCCTATGGTTTATGGCGGCCCCGGTCGGTATGTTCAGGGACCGGGGGAGCTTTCGCGCCAGGGCAGGTATTTGTCATGGTTTGGCTTCGCTGCCTATGTCTTGTTTGACCAGGGCTCCGAGGATCGGCTGTGCAGGCAGATCGTCGATGGATTTCTGGTTGAAGATCTAAGCGAGCCGTTCTTTAAGATTTACAACGGTCCGTGTACGGAAGATGCCGTTGTCGAAATGGCCAAGGAAGCCCGGGCCGAGTATTGCGACATGGTGGTGGGCATTGGCGGCGGCAAGATGCTCGATATCGCCAAGGCCGTTGCGTTTTATGCCGAGTTGCCGTTGTGTGTATGTCCCACGGCGGCGTCGATGGACGGTCCGTGCAGCGCGATTTCGGTGCTGTATCACGAGGATGGGTCGTTCGACCGCTACCTGATGCTCGAGAAGAATCCAGACTTGGTCGTGGTCGATACCAACGTGGTCGCGGCGGCCCCGCTGCGTATGACGGTCGCTGGTATGGGCGATGCGCTGGCAACGTATTTCGAGGCGCGTTCGTGCGCCGCGGCGCACGGCGCCAACGAGCACGGTGGCGCGCCGGGACACTTGGCCTTGGTTGCGGCTCGTGCCTGCTATGACACACTCATGGAGTGCGGCGTCGCTGCCAAGCGCGATCTCAAAAAGGGCCGTACATCGCCAGCGGTTGAGCGCCTGATCGAGTGCAATATTCTGCTCTCGGGTGTTGGCTTTGAGAGTGGTGGCTTAGCGCTTGCCCATGCCATAGCCAACGGCCTGACGATTCTGCCCGAGTGCAAGGCCATGCATGGTGAGGCCGTGGCATTTGGCCTGGTGGTGCAGCTGCGCCTGGAGCGTGCGCCCGAGCTTGATCAGGTGCTCGAGTTTTGCCAGCGCGTTGGTCTACCGACGACGCTCGCGGAGCTGGGACTTGGCGAGATTTCCGATACCGACCTGATGAGCGTTGCGGATGCGGTCTTTAGAAACGAGCGCAATATGGCCAACGAGCAGGCCAAGGTGACCAGACAAAAGCTCGTGCAGCTCATGTGCGAGGCATAGCTTGGCACTTGATTGACCTTGTGCAATCGAGGCGGCGATAGGCCATGGGCTATTTGCCGCAAAGATGCTCCGCGTGTAATTTGCCCGAGGCGTGGGCCGATAGCGTATCATTATCTCTTGCTTGTTTGCACTGCTCAGGGAGGGGCCGCGCATGGCGCAGGAACACGATCTGTTTGATGACATTATCGAGATCAGCAAGGGTTTCGACTTTCTTAAAAACCCGCTTGGCGGCGTGACCGATGCACTCGATCCATCGGCGCCGCAGTGGAATCCTGCCGACTACAAGGAGCGCCCGCGCGGCAACACCATTCCGTGCTTGACCTGCAAAAACGAAAAGAGCGGCTGCACCGCGTGCATGGACGTGTGCCCGGTCAACGCTATCGAGGTCGAGGAAGACTCCATCGAGATCCTCGACTCCTGTCGCAAGTGCGGCCTGTGCGCCGCTACTTGCCCGACGGAGGCGATCATCTCTCCGCGCCTTGCACCCAAAAACGTCTACGACGACATTGTCTCGGCGGCTACGAGCCACGAGACCGCCTACGTTACCTGCACGCGTGCCCTTAAGCGCATGCCGCGCGAAAACGAAGTCGTCGTTGCCTGCGTGGGCGATATTACGGCGGAGACCTGGTTCTCGGTACTGGCCGACTATCCCAACGTGAGTGTGTACCTGCCGTTGGGCGTGTGCGATAAATGCCGCAACACCGGCGGTGAGGACATTCTTGGCGAGGCGATTGCGAAGGCCGAAGAGTGGTCTGGCACGGGTATGGGCCTAGAGGTCGACCCCAAGAGCCTCAAGTGCCATAAGCGCCGCGAGTACGAGCGCAAGGAGTACATGGAAAAGATTGCCCGCACCACGGGCCTAACGGTGACCAAGCTCAATCCGGCGACGGCGGCGCTGGCCTCGGTGACGCAAAAGCTCAAGGCTCATCGCCATCAGATTACCCAGCTCGAGCGTACGCTCAACACCATGTGCGGCACCACGACGACCAAGCGTCGCCGTTCGCTCACGCACGGGCGGCAGCTGGTGCTCTCGACGCTGCAGAACCACCCCGAGCTTGCCCAGAATATGCAGGTGAGCACACCGGAATGCGATTTTGACAAGTGCACGTCATGCGGCGAGTGCGTCAACGTGTGCCCCACGTTTGCCTGCGATTTGGTGGGAAGCGGTCGCTTTGCACTGGAGTCCACGTATTGCCTAGGTTGCGGAGCCTGCGTCAAGGTGTGCCCCGAGCATGCGCTCAAGCTGGTCGAGCACGATGCGTCCAATCTGGTCGTTGTCGACCCCGAGGCCGAGGAAAAGGCCGCTCAGAAGGCCAAGGCCCACGAAGAGGCCCAGAAGGTCAAGGCCGAGGCAAAGGCCAAGCTGGACAAGATGCTCGACCAGGTGGAGAAGCTCGCGGACTAGTCAGCGAGCTCTATCTCTGCTTCATTTGCGCCGCCGCGGTGTCCGGATTCGCCCGGATGCTGCGGCGGCGCTATACTTATACGGTTTGAAGTACCTGTACCAAAAGGAGCTGTCGTGTCCCTTTCCATCGGTATCGTGGGCCATCCCAACGAGGGCAAGTCGACGCTGTTACCCGCGCTAACCAACAAGACCGGCCTTGCCGCCAACTACCCGTTTGCCACGATCGACCCCAACGTGGGTATCGTCGACGTGCCCGATAGCCGCTTGCAAAAGCTTGCCGACATCGTTAACCCGGGTCGCATTGTGCCGGCGACGGTCGAGTTCGTCGACATCGCAGGTCTGGTGAAGGGCGCTAACGAGGGCGAGGGCCTGGGCAACCAGTTCCTGGCCAACATTCGCGAGACCGACGCCATCTGCGAGGTCGTGCGCTACTTTAAGGACCCCAACGTCATGCGTGAGGTGGGCCGCACGGGCGAGTTCGTCGATCCCGCCGGCGATGCCGACACCATCATGACCGAGCTCATCCTGGCCGACATGGGCACGCTCGAGAAGCAGCTGCCTAAGCTCGAGAAGGAGGCCAAGCGCGACAAGGAGCTCATGCCCAAGTTCGAGGTTGCCAAGCGCCTGCTTGCCTGGCTCAACGAGGGCAAGCGCGCCGCATCCATGGAGATGACCGACGAGGAGCGTGCCGCCGCCAAGGGGCTGTTCCTGCTCACCATGAAGCCCATCCTGTATGTGGCCAACGTGGACGAGGATATGCTCAACGACGATCTGGCGCCCATCGACGGCGTCAAGCCGCTGCCGATCTGCGCCAAGATCGAGGCCGAGCTTTCCGAGCTCGATCCCGAGGACGCCGCCGACTACCTGGAAAGCCTGGGCCTGGAACAGCCCGGTCTGGACGTGCTCGCGCAGGCGGCCTATAAGCTGCTCGGTCTGCAGTCGTTCTTTACGGCCGGCGAGATGGAGGTCAAGGCCTGGACGGTTCGTCAGGGCGCGACCGCTCCGCAGGCCGCCGGTGTTATCCATACCGACTTTGAGCGCGGCTTTATTAAGGCCGAGGTCATTGGCTACGACGACTACATCGAGCTCGGCGGCGAGCAGGGCGCCAAGGCCGCCGGCAAGCTGCGTATTGAGGGCAAGGACTATGTCATGGCCGATGGCGACGTCGTGCACTTCCGCTTTAACGTGTAAGGGCGACGCATATGTTTAAATACGGCAAAAAAGCTGGGTACATGGGTATTGCGCTGCTCGTACTTGCGGTGATCCCGCTGGTGGTTGCAGCGTGTGTTATCCCCAACATTGGCCCCGAGGTGGCAACGAAGTTTAACGCCGCCGGCGAGGTGACGCGCTGGGGCAAGAGCTACGAGCTGTTGGCGCTGCCGGTACTCAATCTGCTGCTGAGCGTGGCGACGTACTTTACGGCGGGACGCCAGGCAAAAAATAATGATGACTCCGCCGCCATGGCGCGCATCGTGTGCGAGCGCTACCTGCGCAACGGTTGCATCACGGGTGTGTTCCTCAACGTGATCAACGTTTACTTTATGTACTCGGCGATTACTGGAACGGGCTTTGGCTTTGGTTTCTAGCTTGTCCTTTTAGGCAACGAGCCTGCACGCATATTCAATGGCTGCTGCGAGGCCGCCGCTCGATCGTGGTTTAAAGACCATGTCGGCGGCGGCCTCGTTTTCGTATCCGGCGCCGCGAAGGGCGAGTGCGATACCGGCTTCCAGGAGAAGGGGCAGACCGCGTTGGCTGGTTGCGATCACGGCAGCCTGATTGAGCGAGCAGCTGTGCGCTTGGCATTGGATGGCAAGTTCACCTTGCGCCGGGCAAGGGACCAGAATGGCGGCGACGCGACTTGATAGCAATGCAAATGCCGTGCGCTCATCGGGCGAAAGGGCTGCTGCTTCAACGACGACGAGCTTGGGCGGTGCGCTGTTTGTGCGAAGCGTGGCTCGGTGCATGCTGACCGAAGAACCCGACATAGAAAACTCCTGTGTATTCGGCAAAACGTAAACTATAGTTTACGTTTATGTTCGGCTCCATTTCAAACTCGGCTGCATGGACGAACGTGCGAAACAGATTCTTGGCAGGCGGGTCGAAGAGACACGCAGGGACCTTGGTATCTCCAAGGTTGATTTTTGTGTGGCGACAGGAATCAGCCGACCCTACCTCGACCGAATCGAAGATGGGACGGCAAATTTCACGCTCAAGGTTCTATTTAAGATCGCGCCCGCACTCGGCATGACGGTGTCAGAGCTTCTCGAGGGCATCGAATAGGGGATACCCGTCGACAACTGAATTACGCCATCGGGATACGGTCGTGGTTGACTTGGCTGTAGAACAGGCGCTGGATCTCGGCGGCATCGCGTGACTGGCCGAGCGCCCACATGGTTTTGGCCACGAGCGTCTCGGTGGTCATATCGTCGCCGCGCAAAATACCCGGATGATCGGCGTAAGCTCGGCCGACCTCATAAACACCCAGGTCAAGGCCCTCCTCGGGGACCTGCGTGGTCATAACGACGGTGCGACCCGAATCGACCCAGCGGAAAATTGCCTCTTGGAACGAATCGCCGGACTCGCCAAACTCGGGAATACCGCCAATGCCAAAGGTCTCAAGAATTACAGCATCGTAGCTATCGGCTAGGGCGTCCAGGATACCCGGGTTCACGCCGGGCGTCAGCTTAAGGACAAATACGCGCGGATTGATACTGTCGTAGAAACGCACCGGGCTCTCATTCTGATGAGTGCCGTGAAGCCCGTTGCGCACAATGCGGTCGTTGCGGATGTAGGCAATGGGCGGATAGTTGACGCTAATGAACGCGTTAAAGCTCATGGTGCGCTGCTTGCGGGCGCGCGTGCCAGCATTGGCGACGCCGCCAAACACGATCGAAACGTCGTGCGAATGCTCGTCGAGCGCATAGAGCAGGCTCTGGTACAGGTTGAGCTTGGCGTCGGTAAAGGGATTGCCCATGGGCTTTTGCGAGCCGGTGAGCACGATAGGCTTAGGGCTGTCCTGAATCAGATAGGAAAGCGCCGCCGCGGTGTAGCTCATGGTGTCGGTGCCGTGTAGAATCACGAATCCGTCGTGGTCGGCATAGCCCTTGACGATGACATCGCGGATGCGCATCCAGTCGCTCGGGCGCATATTGGTGCTGTCGATGTTCATGGGCTGCACGACGTCGAGCTCGCAGAGGCCCGAGATCTCGGGGACGCTCTGGGCGAGCTCCTCACCGGTCAGGGCGGGGGAGAGGCCGTTGCCGTCCTCGGTCGATGCGATGGTGCCGCCCGTGGCGATGAGAAGGATGCGCTTCATGCTGGTATTCCTATCGTATTTGCCGCCGCAGAGGCGGAGTCGTTCGGCAGTATTGTGGCACAGGGCGTCCAATGTTCAAACGTATTACATCATCTGTAACGTTTGAAAACACTTCAATTGCCGTCAAACAGGGGCCCAGGTCGTGCGTTTGCCGTGCGCTGATGGCTGCGAGGGGCGAGAAACCCCATATAACGTGTACACTATGAAGGCTATTTTCGTTCATTCACGCGGGTGGGCACCGGCTCCCCGCCAACAAGAGGGGGAACCATGGATCAAAAGGCTTCCGCAAAGGTCCTCGTACTCGACTTTGGTGCGCAGTACGGTCAGCTCATTGCCCGTCGCGTCCGCGACCTCAACGTGTATTCCGAGATTGTCCCCTGCGACATCTCGGCCGACGAGATTCGCGAGATGAACGCCTCTGCGCTCATCCTTTCCGGCGGTCCGGCTTCCGTGTATGCCGAGGACGCTCCGTCTATAGATCCCGCCATCTTTGACCTGGGCCTTCCCGTCCTGGGCTTCTGCTACGGCCATCAGATCACGGCCGTGACGCTCGGCGGCAAGGTCGGCCACTCCGAGGTGGGCGAGTACGGCCGCGCCACCATCACGCGCACGGCAGATGCCAAGCTCTTTAACTCCACGCCCATGGAGCAGACCGTGTGGATGAGCCACCGCGACGCCGTGTCCGAGGTGCCCGAGGGCTTTACCGTTACCGCCAGCACCGACGTGTGCCCGGTTGCTGCCATGGAGTGCGTCGAGCGCAAGATCTTCACCACGCAGTTCCATCCCGAGGTCAAGCACTCCGAGTATGGTCAGCAGCTGCTGAGCAACTTCCTGTTTGAGATCTGCGGCCTGGAGCCCAACTGGAGCATGGACAACCTGGTCGAGACCATGACGGCTGAGTTCCGCGAGAAGGTCGGCAACGACCGCGTGATTCTGGCCCTGTCCGGCGGCGTCGACTCCTCCGTCGTGGCTGCGCTGGGCGCCCGCGCCGTGGGCAAGCAGATGACCTGCGTGTTCATCAACCACGGCCTGCTGCGCAAGGGCGAGCCCGAGCAGGTGGAGGAGGTCTTCACCAAGCAATTTGACGTCGACTTTATCCACGTTCATGCCGAGGACCGCTACGCCGAGCTTCTGGCCGGCGTGACCGAGCCCGAGGAGAAGCGCCGTATCATCGGTACGCAGTTCTGGAAAGAGTTCTTCGCCGTGGCGCAGCAGCTCGAGACCGACGGCAAGCCGGTCAAGTACCTGGCTCAGGGCACTATCTACCCCGACATCATCGAGTCCGGCGCTCGCAAGACGGGCGGCAAGACGGCCACCATCAAGAGCCATCACAACCTGATCCCGTTCCCCGATGGTGTGCACTTCGACCTCATTGAGCCGCTCGACCACTTCTTTAAGGACGAGGTCCGCGCGCTTGGTCTGGCGCTGGGCCTGCCGGGTCACATCGTGTTCCGTCAGCCCTTCCCGGGCCCGGGCCTGGCCATCCGCATCATCGGCGCGGTCGACAAGGAGAAGCTCGAGATCCTCAAGAACGCCGATGCCATCGTGCGCGAGGAGCTCGACGCCTACAACCAGCGTCTGTTTGAGCAGACCGGCGAGCGCAACTCCGAGCACAGCTGCTGGCAGTATTTCGCGGTCCTGCCCGACATTAAGTCCGTCGGCGTTATGGGCGACGAGCGCACCTACCAGCGCCCGATCATCTTGCGTGCCGTCGAGTCCAGCGATGCCATGACCGCCGACTGGGCCAAGCTGCCCTATGACGTACTGGCCCGCATCTCTGGCCGCATCGTTGCCGAGGTTCCTGGCGCCAACCGCGTGTGCTACGACATCACGTCCAAGCCGCCCGCGACCATCGAGTGGGAATAACGGGAACTGGCTTCTGAACTCGCGTTTTGGTGCTGCCGAGTACCGCCTGATACTGTTTCGGCATCGCCGCAGGACGAAGCCACCAGCGAAATAGTGGGAATAACAGCCCTCGAACCCTCTGGTTCGAGGGCTTTCTTTTTGTATCTCTACCTGGGAAAACGACCCAATTATTCCCGTCTATCCCTACTGGGCGGTACAGCGGAGTACTCGGCGGTACGGGAATAATTAGGCCCTGCGGGAATAATTCACAATTCGGGTCCCCCGAAGGCCGGTTTCGAACGGTCGAAACTGAGTTGAAACTGCGAGGCGGATTCAAACCCTTTTCAATTGTATTTGCCCAGGTCAACAAACGGGAATAAAGAAACGCGGAAATCGGTTTCCGCAGTTTCGACAACCCCGAATGCCGCCGAATAACGCCGTGTATCTTGCTGTATTTTAGCGCGCAATTATTCCTCGAACGGGGCTTCAGGGGTGCCGATTTCATACGGGAATAATGGGCTCTTCGGTGGTTTCTGTGGGAGAGATTCCGGCATAGGCCCAGCTCAGCGGG
>CAJMJM010000019.1 GCA_905213725.1 Collinsella aerofaciens | reverse complement strand
TGATGATGGCCCACTCGAGCAGGATGCACAGGGGGTAGACCCAGGTAAAGTCGTGGTTGGACGATACCTCCATGCCTAGCAGCGCAAAGACGCCGGCGAGCAGCAGGCACAGCACGGCGGCGACGAGTGGCTTGCCCACAAAGGCGCCGCGCAGGCGGGCGAGCTTGCCGGTGGGAGCGGGGGCGTCGGGCGCGGCGAACGCAAAGACGCGCGGGGCGATGCGGTCGCGTGCGATGCTGGCCCAAGCGCAGCCGGTGAGGATGGCGTTGGTCAGGATGAGCATCACAAAGGCGAGCGGCTCGTTTTGGGCGACGAGGCCAATGGCGCCCCAAATGGTCAAAAAGACCTGGAAAAGACCGAAGGCGACGCTCCACCCAAGAGCGCTTTTGGCAACGGTGCCCGACTGAGCGCGAATGGCCTTGGCCTCGCGCAAGACAAGGTAGACGGTCGCCGCAAGACCGACGAGCGAGATGGCGGCAGCGAACATGCTGAGACTCCTCACAAACTAAAACGTACGAAAGCGGGGGTTTACCCGATTGTTACCAAGATATGCGCTGCAATTGGTGGCTGCGCACAACAACCAGCCATATTAACGCGCACGTGTGGCGGTGTGACGCAATGTAGTGGCGACCTGCGCGATAATGGACGGGAATTACACGGAAACGTAAAGGCTTCTTAAAGAATTAGCGAGGATGAGGCGATGAACGAGCAGGTTTGCACCAAGGCTGTGGATACGTGTGGCTATCCGGTCGAGACCACGGGCAATGCGGTGCTGGACACGTTGGAGCACCGTTCCTCCACGCGTGCCTTCGCGCGTGATGACGACGACCGTCCCGTGGCGGTGACCGACGAGCAGCGGGCGGCGATTCTGCATGCGGCGAGTCGCGCGCCGTCGGCGGGCGCCATGATGATGTATTCCATCGTGAGCATTCGTGAGCAGGCTACGCTCGACCGTCTGGCCGACCTGTGCGACCACCAGCCCATGATCGCCAAGGCGCCCTGGGCACTAATATTTGTGGTCGATTATGCCAAGTGGATCGATCTGTTTGAGCACGTGGGCTGCTTTGAGCCCGAGTTTGTCGAGCGTACGGGCAAGGCACCCCGCCGCGCGCCGGGTTTGGGCGACTTTGCCATCGCGGCCCAGGACGCCGTGATCGCCGCGCAAAACGCCGTGGTTGCCGCCGAGGCCCTGGGCCTGGGGAGCTGCTACATCGGTGATATCGTCGAGAATGCCGAGGAAGTGGCCGAGCTGCTGGATCTGCCGCCCTATACCATGCCGCTGTCGATGCTCATCATCGGCACGCCCCGCAAGGAGCGCCCGGCCATTGCGCATCCCGTGGTGAACCTGGTGCACGAGGAGCGCTACTGCCGCGCCGATGCTGCGACCATGGACGCGCAGGTGGCCGAGATGGATGCGATGTTTCGCCCGCACGCCCGCGAGGTGGGGGAGCGCGTCGTGGATATCTACACCCGCAAGCACACGAGCCCCTTTATGGCCGAGATGAGCCGCTCCATGGAGTGGTGGTTCAAAAACTGGCTCGGAAAATGACGAATGTGACAAGGGGATAGTCCCTTTGTCACACTTCATATCGCCGCGGTAGCCTAAAGACTGTATAAATCTTTATCTAGCTGGGAAAACAGTGCATTAAAACATGGGCCGATTACCTATAATCCCTTCGAACATTAAAGTTGGGAGGAAACCGGCTTATGGAACAAAAGGCCAAGGAGGCAGCTTCGCACGCTGCGATTCCTGTGAGCATCTCGGCGATGCTCGTCACGCTGGGCGTGGTGTACGGCGATATCGGCACCAGCCCCATGTATGTAACCAAGGCGCTCGTTGCCGGCAACGGCGGCATCGGAAGCGTCACGGAGGAGTTCGTGCTCGGCGCGCTCTCCCTTGTCGTGTGGACGGTCACGTTGCTGACCACCATCAAGTATGTGCTCATCTCGCTGCGCGCCGATAACCATGGCGAGGGCGGTATCTTTGCCCTGTACAGCCTGGTCAAGCGCTGCGGCAAGTGGCTTATCATCCCCGCCATGCTGGGTGGCGCCGCGCTGCTCGCCGACGGCATCCTGACGCCGGCCGTTACCGTTACCACGGCCATCGAGGGCCTGCGCACCATCCCGGCGGTCCATGCCGTGCTGGGCGATGACCAGGGCCGCGTCGTCGCCATTACGCTCGCCATCATCATCGTGCTCTTCTTGGTTCAGCGCATCGGTACGGCCAAGATCGGTCACGCCTTTGGCCCCATCATGACGCTGTGGTTCCTGTTCCTGGGCGGCACGGGTCTGTTCTTTGTTTTCCAGCACCCCGCCGTGCTGCTGTGCCTCAACCCGGTGCGCGGCATCGCCTTTTTGCTGAGCCCCAACAACCACGCGGGCATCATGATTCTGGGCAGTTGCTTCCTCGCCACCACCGGTGCCGAGGCGCTCTACTCCGACATGGGCCACGTCGGCCGCGGCAACATCTACGCTACCTGGCCGTTCGTTAAGTGCTGCCTGCTGCTTTCCTATATGGGCCAGGGCGCTTGGCTTATGAACAACGCTGCCAACCCCGAGCTCATGGGCATTGCCGACCTCAACCCGTTCTACCAGATGCTCGCCCCGGGCCTGCGCCCGTTTGCCGTTGGCCTTTCCACCGTCGCGGCCATCATTGCCTCGCAGGCGCTCATCACCGGCGCGTTTTCGCTGGTGTCCGAGGCCAGCCGTCTGGACCTCATGCCGCACATGCAGGTCTTCTACCCTGCCGAGACCAAAGGCCAGCTCTACATCCCCATGGTCAACAACGTCATGCTTGTGGGCTGCGTCATCGTGGTGCTGCTGTTCCAGAACTCGGCGCATATGGAAGCCGCCTACGGCCTTGCCATTACGCTGACTATGATGTGCACCACGCTACTGCTCTTCTTCTACCTGCACGAGGAGCGCAAGCTCAAGGTTGCTCCGTGGATCTTCGCGGCCTTCTTCCTTTTGCTCGAAGGCTTCTTCTTCGTGAGCTCGCTCACCAAGTTCTTCCACGGCGGCTATTTCACCATCCTCATGGCTGCACTCATCATGGGCATTATGGTGTGCTGGTACAACGGCACGGCGGTCGAGCAGCGCCAGTTTACGCTGCTGCCGCTGCGCAGCTACCTGCCGCAGCGCAAGCGCCTGCGCGACGACGACCGTTACGAGCGCATGAGTGACAACGTCGTGTACCTGACCAAGGACACCCATACCGACTACATCGACCGCGATATCGTCTACTCGATTCTGGACAAGCATCCCAAGCGCGCCCGCGCCTGGTGGTTCGTGAACGTCGAGACCATGGACGAACCGCATACCTTTGCCTATTCGGTCGAGACGTTTGGCACCGACTACGTGTTTCGCGTGCATCTGTACCTGGGCTACAAGGTTAACCAGCGCGTGAACGCCTATCTGCGCCAGGTTGTTCAGGATCTGGCCGCCACTGGCGAGCTGCCGCCGCAGATGCATGACTACTCGGTCTACAAGGACCCGGGCAACATCGGCACGTTCAAGTTCGTCATGATCCGCTAGCTCCTGGCGCCCGAGAGTGACGTGGAGCCGAGCGAGCGCACGGCTATCACGCTTAAGTACATCATCCGCCGCGCCGCCGGTACGCCGGCGCGCTGGTATGGCCTGGAGAACTCCAACGTGAGCTTTGAGTATGTGCCGCTGTTCACCAAGTTCAAGGCTGTGAACAAGCTGCAGCGCCTGGCCCCCAACGCGCGCCCGTAGGCGCCGACAGGCTGCACGGAGTTGGTTTTCGATGGACAAGATTGAGACCGAGGGGGCAAACATGGCTGCAAAGATGCTTGATGGCCGCGAGGCGGTTGCCGAGATGGTGCGTGAGGCGCGCGTCGACGCCGCCGAAGATCGGTTCTTTACGAATCGTGCCAACATGGACATGGCCGATCGCGTGATTTCGATCGTGGCACTGGTATTTGGAGCGGTGTGCGTGTGCGCACTGCTCGCGCACGTGCTGTTTGTCTAGCGGCTGCCGGTCGTAGAAGGCTTTACACTTAGAACCACCACGAGGGAAAACCACCACAAAGGTGCCTGTCCCTTTGTGGTGGTTTTTGTTTTTGAGAGAGGGGCGGGGCGCTGATGGACGTCCGTGCGGACGGCGATATTGCCGATAACTTTTGGTGGCGGCGCACAACGCTGACGCGCCGCAGCCCTCTGTATGACGCCTGCGTATCGGTGGGGCTGCTGGTCGCGGCGACGATTGTGGGCGCGCTGCTCGACCATCCGGGTCTCGCGCCGAGCATCATGATCGTCTATGTGCTTGCCGTGCAGCTGTGTGCCTTTTTCACCTGGAGCCGCCTGTATTGCTTGCTGAGCTCGGCTGCCGCCGCGGCGCTCTACAACTTCTTGTTTGTCGATCCGCGCTACTCGCTGTCGTTTATCGACCGCGTCTATCCCGGCATGTTCTTCATCATGTTTGTGGTCTCGCTTGTGTCGAGCTCGATTGCGTTGGCCCTGCGCCGCGCCTTGGCACAGGCTGCCGCCAGCGACCGCCGTACGCATATGGTGCTCGAGACCAATCGCATGCTGCAGCGGTGCGCCGATCAGCAGCAAATCGTGCATGCCATGGCAACGCAGCTGGCGCGTCTTTCGGGCTGTCCGGTCGTGTGGTACAGCGCCGACGCCGAGGGCGATGACCTGCTGCCGCGTGCGACGTACACGGCTGTGGGCGATGCGGCACCGGTGCACGAACTGGCGCCGCAGATGCCGCCGCGACTCTCGGCGTCCGCCTATGTGGGTACGCCGCTCGATGCCACCTATGGCGGATCGGCGTTTTATGGTATCTACCTGACGGTTCGCACGGGCGACGGCTTCGTGCGCTCGGGCGACCCCGCCTCGGTGGTGGGCGTGCTGGCTATCGTTGCCGAGCCCGACGTGCTGACGCACGAGGAACGGGCACTTGCCGATGCCATCGTGAGCGAAGGCGAGCTGGCGCTCGATCGCGCCCGCGCCATGGAGGCCCGCGAGGAGGCGGCGGTGCTCGCCAAAAACGAGCAGCTGCGCGCCAACCTGCTGCGCTCCATCTCGCACGACCTGCGCACGCCGCTCACCAGTATTTCGGGTAATGCCGACGTGCTGCTCGACCAGGGCTCGACCGGCACCGCCGTGCTCGACGCCCAGACGCGCCGCGGCCTGCTCCTGTCCATTCGCTCGGATGCGCAATGGCTCAACGCCACCGTCGAAAACCTGCTTGCCATCACCAAGCTCGAGGGCGACGGTATGCATCTGTCGACTACGCTCGAGCTCATGGACGATATCGTCGAGGAGGCGCTGCGCCACGTAAGTCCGGCCGTGCGCGAGCACGACCTTAAGGTGGTGGCGTGCGATGAGCCGGCGCTCGTCAATGTCGATGCGCGCCTGATGGTGCAGCTGGTGGTCAATCTGGTGAACAACGCCATCACCTATACGCCTGCAGGCTCGCACATCGTGATCTCGATTAGCGTCGACGATGGACGCGTGGCGTGCTCGGTGGCCGATGACGGCCCGGGCATCGCACCCGAGGACCGTGAACGCATCTTTGAGTCGTTCTACACCGCCAACCATGGTCTGGCCGACAGCCGCCGCAGCGTAGGCCTGGGGCTTTCACTCTGCCGTTCCATTGCGTTGGCACATGGCGGTAGTATAGAGGTTGCCGCGGCGGACCCGCACGGTTCGGTCTTTACGATTGAGCTTCCCGTCGCCGACGTTTCGTTTGATAAGGAGTAGCGCCGTGCCGAACTCTGCCGTAAAACCGCTCATCTTGGTCGTTGAGGACGACCCCGCCGTTCGCAACTTAATCGTTGCCGCGCTCGAGGCGCACGGCTTGCGTCATATGGCCGTGGAGACCGCCCATGCCGCCATCGCTGCCGCCTCATCGCAGACGCCAAGCATCGTGCTGCTCGATTTGGGCCTGCCCGATATGGACGGCGTCAAGGTGGTGGAGTCGGTGCGCGCATGGTCGGGCATGCCGATCATTGTGGTCTCGGCGCGCAGCGAGGATGCGGACAAGATCCGCGCGCTCGATGCCGGCGCCGACGACTACCTGACCAAGCCGTTTTCGGTCGAGGAGCTGCTCGCGCGCATTCGCACGACGCTCAGACGTCTGTCGTATGCGCAGACGGGCGGCGTTACCTCTGAGGGCTCGTTCGATACCGGTGAGCTGCATATCGATTTTGATGCAGGCATCGCCACGATGGATGGCGAGGAGCTGCATCTGACGCCGATCGAGTACAAGCTCCTGTGCCTGCTGGCGCATAACGCCGACAAGGTGCTGACGCATCAGTTTATCCTGCACGAGATTTGGGGCACGGCAACTAAGAGCGACCTGGCGAGCCTGCGTGTCTTTATGGGCACGCTGCGCAAGAAGATCGAGTCCGACCCCGCGCACCCGCGCTATATCCAGACGCATGTGGGTATCGGTTACCGATTGGTCACCCAAGGCTAGATCGCCAACCACCATCCCAATATGAGTTGCGGTGAAATAGTTCCTGTTTGGTCCTTTACCAGGCATTTTTAGGAACTATTCCACCGCAACTTTGTTATTTGCCCTTGGGCTTGCTGGCGTAGAACTTCTTCTTTTTGGGCTTGCCGGCGGGGGAGGGTTTGCCGGCAAAGTTGGACTTGCCGTTGCCGGCCTGCGCGTGCGCGGGTGCTGCCGCACGGGGCTTGCGGGCCTCGGAGTTGCGCAGTTCCTCGACGCGCTCGGCAATTTCCTCGGCGCTAAAGCCGACCTCTGCCATGGCGTCCTCGATGGGCAGGCGGCGCACGATGTAGCAGTGATGCACCTTCTGGTTGCGCGCGAAGTCCTCGGGGATGGTCTGTGCCGTAATGTCCTCCAGCACCACGCCCGCGCGCGCGAGTTTGCGCGTCTCGGGGCGGAAGCCGCGCAGGTTGCAGCTAAAGATGGCATGGCCGCCCTGCGCGAGCAGACGCGATACGCCGGCCAAAAGCTCAACATGGTCGCGCTGGACATCCCAGGTGCGGCGGCCCATCTTGGACGAGTTCGAAAACGTGGGCGGGTCGACAAAGATCAGGTCCCAGCGGTTGCGCGTCTGGCGCTGGTCGCGAATCCAGGCGAGCACGTCGTCGCGCACAAAATGATGCTGAGGCCCCACAAAGCCGTTCTGGCGCATGTTGCGCTCGGCCCAGTCCAGGTAGGTGTTGGAAAGGTCGACTGTCACGGTTTCCTCGACGCCGCCGTCGGCCGCATAGCAGGTGGCGGTGCCGGTATAGGCGAACAGATTGAGGAAGCGGCGTGCCTGTTTGGCGTGTTCGCGCACCAGGTTGCGGGTGACGCGGTGATCCAGGAAGATGCCCACATCCAGGTAGTCGTCAAAGTTGACGGCAAAGGTGAGCCCGCCTTCTTCGATGAGCGGCAGACGCCGGCGCGCGATGTTGGCGCGCTCGCCCGATCCGCCCTTGCCGGCGCCCTGCTTGCCGTACTGCGAGCCGCCGCGCGAACGCATGCGGGCCTTGGCGTGCACATGCTCGGCCGGAACATCAAGGATGCGCGGCGCGATGGCCAAGATGTCGAGCATGCGGGCCTGGGCCAGCGCGGGATCGATGGTCTTGGGCGCGGCGTATTCGGCGATGACGAGCCAGCGGCCCGGCGTCTGCGGGCAACCCTCGTACAGGTCGATGGCAGCGGAGTAGTCGGGCAGGTCGGCATCGTAGACGCGATAGCAGCTCACGCCCTCGCGCTTGGCCCACTTGCGGCGCAGACGGGCATTCTTGCGCAGGCGGTTGGCGAACTGCTCGGACTCCGGGATGAGCACGGGCAGCGGCTTGCCGTCGCCCAAGTCGAGCGTGGCGGCAGGTTCGGACATGGGGGTGTCGGCAGCTTCGTCCACGGCGTCCGCGGACTGTTCCTCGGCATCTACGCTGGTCGCAGCTTCGAATGCAGCGGCGGCGTGGTCGAGCGAGGGCCAAACCTCAATAGCCGCCTCCTCGTTATTGGGCATGACGGCAATGGAGTGCTCGGGCTCGGCGTGGAGCGCGCGGGCCAGCAATCCGTCGCGGGTGAGCGCGGCGACCGGTGCCGAGGCAAGCTCGGGCGCGCGGCGCAGCTCACCGACCAGCGTCATGGCGTCGTGCATGAGCGAAAGCGGGGTTTCGGTGGTGTCTGCGACCACGGCGGCACCGGCGACGGCGCCCGCGTGGTCCAGCACGGTGGCGGACTTGGCGGCGCAAAAATCGACAAAACGCTTGTAGCCGGCGCACTTGACCATGCGCTCGGCGGTCTTGCGGGCGGCGGGGTCGATGTCTACGGCCACAATGCGTGCTTGGCGCTCGCGTGCTGCCGCCTCGCGCTCGCGTGCCTCGGCAAGCAACTGCTCCCACAGAGCGGCGTCGTGCAGCTGCCAGCCCTCAAAGCCCCAGTGGTCGCGGGCGGCGCCCGGTGCACGGTCAGTCAGGATATTCACGGCCTCCAGCAGCAGGCCGCCGCCGGCGCACGAGGCGTCGATCAGCGTGGGCAGGGCCTCGTTCTCGTAATCGTCGGCCGTCAGCTCGCGCTCGCACAGCGTGGTCCAGCCGACCTGCGAAAGCACCAGGGCGGCGTAGTCGGGGCGCAGCACGTGCGAGCCCTCGCCGGCACGGGTCGCCGCGGGCGGCAGGCGCTTGAACAGCGGGTCGCCCGAAAGATCCAGGCTGATGCTCGCGCGGCGCTGGCGCAGCGAAAGCAACAGGTGAACGTCGGGATCGGCAACGTCGACATCGGCGCGACGGCCCGTGGTCTCGGCCAGACGGTCGCACAGCGCGTCCTTGGCGCGCAGGGACGAGAAGCGCGTGTTGCGCAGCTGCTCGGTCACGCCGCGGGCGGTGATGGCGATGGTGGCGCCGGGGCGGATGATGGTCTCCCAGGTGATGTCGTAAACGCTATCGTACAGCTCGTCGGCATCCTGCGCCTCAAAGCGCCCGAGCACCGCAAACACGCGGCTCGCTAGGCGCGACCACAGACAGGCGCGGTAGCCTTCTTCGAGCTCGCCCTCAAATGTAGCGCGGCCCTTCAGCCGGCGAACATGCGAAAGCCCGAGGCGTTTAAGCTCATCGGCGAGTGCGGACTCAAAGCCCTCGGGGCAGCTTGCGTAAAATTCCATGGGTGACCTCTCTGGTTGCGTCGCTCCATTATATGATGGATACTTCGTTTACTCTCGCCCCCGAAAGGAACCCATATGATTGATGCGTGCCCCGATTCCGCCGTGCTCTTTTTTGACGTGGACGGCACGCTGACGTCGTTCGATCCCGACAACATGACCGACAAGGACTTTTCGGCGGTTCACCCCTCGCAGACGGTCGTCGAGGCGTTTCATCGTCTGCGCGACGCGGGACACCAGGCATTTATCTGCACGGGTCGTCCCCTGTGGCTCATCGCGGACAGCTTGCGTGCGCTCGATCCCGCGGGCATCGTTGCCATGGCAGGCGCCACGCTCGAGGTCGAGGGCCGCGTGGTGCATGAGGACTGCTTTGACGAAGACATTGTTGCGGAGCTCGCTCGCCGTATGGTCGCGGCAGGGATTGAAGCCTTTTTCGAGACCAACGTGGCTACTTTTGCCCTGGAACCCGCGGGCGTTGAGCAGTCGTCTCTGATCGGCACTTCTGTGGTGCACAGCACCGAGGAAATGCGCGTCGACGGCCGTCTGCGCGTGGGCAAGGTAGGCATCGTCGCGAGCGACCTGGCTCGCGTAGCCAACGATGATGGCTTTATCGATCGCGAGTTTGAGCTGTGCAACACCGGTGGTCAGAATCGCGAGTTGAGCCCCAAGGGCATCGACAAGGGCGTGGGCGTGGCGCGAGCGCTGGAATACCTGGGTCGCACCGGCAACGCGCGCACCTTTGGCTTCGGCGATTCGGGTAACGACCTGGGCATGCTCGCTGCGGTCGAGACGGCTGTCGCCATGGGCAACGCCATGCCCGAGGTCAAGGCGGTCGCCGACTACGTGACCGACGATGTCGCACACGACGGCACCGTCACAGCGATGCAGCATTTCGGCCTCATCTAATGAATCCCGCATTCTGACGTTTGCTCAAACTGCGACTCTTTGCTTTTGCATGCTCAATCGATTTATCAATCCAAACACTGAGGTGTTTATACCGTTCGCCGAGAAGATAAAAACCCGCAGCTCACGCCTTGATAAACATAGGTAAAGTGTTTAGCAGTTTATCGGCCGTATGCTAACGAAAGGAATCAGGCAGATGGCAATCAAGGTGTTCGCTGACGGTGCAAACCTCGAGGGCATGCTCGACATGTACGAGAACGGCAACGTTCAGGGTTTCACGACCAACCCGTCCCTTATGAAGAAGGGCGGCGTGACGGATTACCGCGCGTTTGCCAAGGAGGTCCTGACTCACATCACCGATGTGTCCGTCTCGTTTGAGGTCTTTGCCGACGACGTCGAGACCATGGAGGTCGAGGCCCGCGAGATCGCTACCTGGGCCGACAACGTCTATGTCAAGATTCCGTGCGTGACCACCAAGGGCGAGTCCACCGCCGAGCTGGTCCGCAAGCTTTCGGCCGACGGCATCAAGGTCAACGTCACCACCATCTTTACGCCCGAGCAGGTCGACGAGATGGTCGAGGCCGTTGACGCCGAGACGCCGTCCATCATCTCGCTCTTTGCCGGCCGTATCGCCGATACCGGCGTCGATCCCATTCCGTTTATAACGGAGTCGGTCAAGAAGGCTGCCGCCAAGCCCAGCTGCGAGGTCCTGTGGGCGTCCACACGCGAGCTCATCAACATTTACCAGGCCGAGGCCTGCGGTTGCCAAATCATCACGGTGCCCAACAGCATCCTGGCCAAGCGCAAGAACATCGGCCGTGATCCGTACGAGGTCTCGCTCGACACCGTCCGCGGCTTTGCCAAGGATATCGCCTCGCTCGGCTTCCATATCCTGCCGTAACGCGAACACTGGCTGCGCCGAGGGTTGTTCGCCCCGGCCTTTCCTTTCCCTATCGCTCACGCGCTTCGCGAGGGTCGCGCTAGGCAAAGGAAAGGCCGGGGCTGCCGACACGAACTTGCCAGTAGGTTGGTAATCGGCTTTCATATCCTGCCGTGGACAAAGGTACCCCCGCCTGCGACGTGCAAAATTGAGAGTATTCAGCAAGGTAAAGGTTTTTACCAGCTGGTTGAAGCACGGAACAGCCCCCGTTTTGGCTCTGACGACGCTAAAACGGGGGCTGTTTTTTGCTTTTCGTCTCTGAGAGGCATCCGGAGCGGTGGAATTTGCAGAATACTCGCTATTTTGCACGTCGCTGCAGGGGGTACCCTTGCTTTGGCGGTTTACTTCCCCTGCACCATGGTGAGTGAGATCTTCTTGCGGTCGCGGTCGACTTTCTCTACCCACACCTTGACCGTGTCGCCGACGCGCACCACGTCGCTCGGGTGTTTGACGAAGCGGTTGGCGAGCTTGGAGATGTGCACGAGGCCGTCCTGGTGCACACCCACGTCGACGAAGGCGCCAAAGTCGACGACGTTGCGCACCGTGCCCTTGAGTTCCATGCCGGGCTCCAGGTCGTCGATGGAAAGTGCCGAGCGGCTAAAGACCACCTCGGGCGCGTCGTCGCGCGGGTCGCGACCGGGCTTCTTGAGCTCGTTGACGATGTCGATGAGCGTGAGGGTGCCGCAGTCCAGGTCGCTTGCCAGCGCCGAGATGCTGCCCAGACGGCGCTCAATGTCGGGCACGCCGCCACGGCTGAGCTCGCTGGCTTTAACGCCTGCGCGCTCCAGGACGGACGTGGCCACCTCGTAGCTTTCGGGGTGGACGCTCGTCGCGTCGAGCGGGTTCTTGCCACCGCTGATGCGCAGGAAGCCCGCGGCGTTGAGATATGCCTTGGGTCCCAGCTTGGGGACCTTCTTAAGCTGACGGCGATCGGTAAAGGCGCCGTTTTCCTCGCGGTAGGCCACGATGTTTTTGGCCACGCTCGGCGTGATGCCCGATACGTATCCCAGTAGGCTCGCGCTCGCGGTATTCACGTCGACGCCCACGCGGTTGACGACGTCCTCCACCACATGGCCCAGGGTGCGCGAAAGCTCGGCCTGGTCAAGGTCGTGCTGGTACTGGCCAACGCCGATGGACTGGGGCGGGATCTTGACGAGCTCTGCCAGCGGGTCCTGCAGGCGGCGGCCCAGGCTCATGGCGCCGCGCACGGTGACGTCCAGGTCGGGATACTCCTGGCTCGCGAGCTCGGAAGCGGAGTACACCGACGCGCCGGCCTCGTTGACGATGGTGTAGCGAAGGCTGGGCGCCTGCTCGGCAATGAACTCCGAGACGACTTCCTCGGTCTCGCGGCTGGCGGTGCCGTTGCCGATGACGATGGTGTTGACGCTGTCCTTCTTGACGAGGCGGGCGAGCTCGCGCTTGGTGCCGGCGACGTCGTGGCGCGGCTTGGTGGGATAGACCACGCCGTGGTCGAGCAGCTTGCCGGTCTCGTCCATGACGGCGACCTTGCAGCCGGTGCGGTAGCCCGGATCGAGCGCGAGCACGCGGGCGCCGCGCACGGGGCGTGCCGAGAGCAAGCCTTCGAGATTCTTGGCAAAGACGTTGATGGCCTCGGTCTGGGCGCGAACGGTGAGTTTGGCGCGGGCCTCGCGCTCCAGCGAGGGGGCCATGAGGCGCTTGTAGCCGTCGGCGATAGCGGCGTCAAAGACGGGCGCGAACACGCCTTGGCGGCGGGGCCAACGGCTGCCGAGGCGCGCCGTGGCGACAGCACCGTCGACGTTCACGTGCACGCGGAGTTTGCCCTCGCGCTCACCGCGGTCGATAGCCAGCACGCGGTGGTTGGGTATACGGCGCAGCGGCTCGTCAAAGTTGTAGTAGGGCTCGTAGGGAGTCTTTTCGGCGGGGTCGGTGGCCTCGACGACGATGTCGGCGGTGTTTTGCGTAAAGGCGCGCAGGTCGGCGACGTTCTCGGGATCTTCGGCTACCGTCTCGGCCACGATGTCGGCGGCGCCGGCGAGCGCCTTCTCGGGCGTGTCGAAGCCGGCCTCCTCGTTGACGTATGCCGCGGCGGCGTCGAGTGCGCTGCCCTTGGCCGAGGCCTGCATGATGATCATGTTGGCGAGCGGCTCCAGGCCGGCCTCGCGGGCCTTTTGCGCGCGGGTCATGCGCTTTTTGCGGTAGGGCTTGTAGAGGTCCTCGACACGCTGGAGCTGCGTGGCCTCGCGAATCTGCTGTTCGAGTTCGGGCGTGAGCTTGCCCTGGGCGTCGATGAGCAGAATGACGTCCTCTTTGCGCTGCTCAAGATTGCGCAGGTAGGACAGGCGCTCGTCGAGCGCGCGCAGGGCGACGTCGTCCATGCCGCCCGTTGCTTCCTTGCGGTAGCGCGAGATAAAGGGGATGGTGTTGCCCTCGTCGATGAGCTTGACGGCTGCCTCGATGTTGTCAGCCTTAAGGTTGAGCTCGTGGGCGAGCTGGGCGATAAGATCCATGGGACTCCTTGCGTTTGAGGTGCGTTTGCAGCACAGAGCTACCAAGGATACCACCCGTCCCAAAAGACTGTTTTGGGGCCGCACCACGAAAACGGCCTATCTACTACGTTTTACCCGTATAGGTCGACCATGCCTGGGTTTTCCGAAAATCGGCAAGCCGTCTACCTGCGGTTTTTATTTCGCGAAATTAGGCATGGTTGAGGGCGATCGGTTAAACGTAGTAGATAGGCGCATTTCGTGGCGAACGAATCAAGCCGAGGTGCAAAATAGCCCCCGCCCCAGAAAAATCGTCGGCAAGGTAGCAAAATGCCCCGCGGGCAGGAGGCTGCTCGCGGGGCAAAGAAGAGGGGCTTATTGGTGACGGACCGAGGGGCTCGGCATGGTGCTTCTGCCGCGGTCGCTCTTAAGGCATTACAGCTCGACGAGCTGGCCGGTCTCGGCGGCCTCCTTGATGGCGTTGAGAAGCGTGAGCGTCTTGACGTTATCGGCGGGGGTCACGACGGGCTCGACCTCGCGGCGGACAACCCTCACAAAGTGCTTGAGCTGCATCTTGTGCGGCAGTGCCGGGTCGACGGCCGGAATCTCCATCTGCAGCGGCTTGTGCCAGTTGGAGGCGCCGTCGTAGGAGAACTGGTGCAGGCGGGGCAGCGACAGGGCGCCCAAGGTTCCGCCGATAAAGTAGGCGTCGGCGTCGAAGGGGCGGTACTGCGGATCCTCGCGAGCGGTTGCCTCCCAGTTCCAGGGGCTGGCGGTGGCGTCGGAGATGGTCATACTTGCGAGCGCGCCATCGGCAAAACGGACGTTGACCACAGCGGAGTCCTCGGTCTCAAAACCGCGGGCGGCGCTGGACTGCATACCCTGGACGGCAACGGGCTCGCCCAGCAGATAGCGGAGCAGGTCGACGTCGTGCACCAGGTTGACCAGGATCGGGCCGGCACCCTTCTTGCGGCGCCACTCGACATCAAAGTACTCGTCATTCTTATAGATCATGTAGTGGAAGCTCGACACGGTGAGCTTGCCCAGTTCGCCGGACTCGATGATCTCCTTGGCTTTGTTGACGAAGGGGTTGTGGCGACGGTGCTGACCCACGAGCACGGGCACGCCGGCGGTCTCGGCCTCGGCGGCGAAGGCCTGGGCATCCTCGAGGTCGTTGGAGATCGGCTTTTCGACCAGCGGCACGAGGTTGCGCTTCACAGCCTCGCGAGCAACGCCCAGGTGCAGGTCGGTGGGGGTGGCGATGATGACGGCCGCGGGCTTGACCTCGTCCATCATCTGGGCGGGATCGGTGTAAAACGGCACGCCGGCGGCCTCGGCCGTGGCGCGGGCGCCCTCAAAGGCGTCGGCGATGGCGACGAGCTCGGCCTCGGGCTCCTCGGTGACAAAGCGGATGTGGTTGCGGCCCATGGCGCCGGCGCCGATAACGGCAATGCGGACGGGGTTGAGCTCAGACATTTCGACTCCTTAATACTGGTGACCGGTGGAATGCGACAAAGGGGCTGTCCCTTTGTCGCATCGGTAAAACTAGGCGGACTTCTTCTTGCTGTCGGAGACCATCATGTAGACGGTGAGCACGACGGCGATGGCGGCGATCACAATGGCGCCGTAGAAGGACTGCTGGTAGGCGGCGCTGCCGGCCTCGGCGTGATACAGCACGGCGGTGATGGGCTGGCTGATCCAGGTGGAAGCGGCATAACCCAAAAACATGATGCCGTAGTTGACGCCGATATTGCTGGTGCCAAAGGCGCCACCGGTGAGCGGCGGGTAGATGACGAGCAGGGCGCCAAAGCTAAAGCCGAGCAGGGCGAGCGCCACAAAGAACATGCTCTGCGTAAAGCTCATCGACATGATGACGAGGGCGACGATGGTGACGACAAGGCTGATGAGCAGCGACTTGTAGGCGCCGAGCTTGTCGATGATCTGACCAAAGGACAGACGGCCGACCAGGTTGGCGCAGGTGTTGACGGAGACCACCACACCGCCGAGGGCGACGGCCGCGGCGCTCGTGGGGTCGGCGAAGAGCTGGACGGCGGCGATGGAGGCAACCTTGCCCACGAGCAGGGTGCCCGCGGTGGCGGCAAAGGCGAAGGTGACGATGAGGACCCAGAAGCGCGGGGTCTTGACCATCTCGCCCGGGGTGAGGTCACCGAAGGTGCCGGCATGTGCGCCACCCTTGGGGGCCTCGAAGCCCTCGGGCAGCCAACCGGCCTCGGGGGCCTTCAGGAACAGGGCGGAGGCGGCGATCATCACAAAGAAGATGACGCCGAGCGCCTTAAGGGCGCCAAAGATACCCAGGCTCGGGATGAGCAGCGAGGCGAGCACCGGGGACAGCACGGCGGGACCGGCGGTCGAAGCGGCGAGCGTAATGCCGGAGGCGAGACCCTTCTTGTCGATGAACCACTTTTGGCCGGTGGTGAGCGCCGGGTTGTAGCCCAGGCCGTTGCCGATGGCGGCGACGAGCGAGAACCACAGGTAGAACTGCCACGGCTCGGTGACGGTGCCGGACATGAACCAGCCCACGCCGTAGCACACGGCGGCGGCGATCACGACGTTGCGCGGGCCGATCTTATCGGAGATGCGGCCGGCGAAGATGCCCGTCACGGCCATGATGGTCTGAAAGACCGGGAAGGCCCAGGTAAGAGCGCTGGACCACTCGGGGTAGACGGCGAGTAGGTTCTTGCTCACGACGGAATACAGCGCGATGGAGCTGATGAAGAACATGGTGACGCACGCGGCGGAAAGCACGACGGCGCGACCCTTGTTGGAGTTGGTGGAAGCCATTGGACTCTTTCTCATCGATACGGGGGAGGAGCGGGCGTGTCCGCGGGACCTCCCTGTTAGGTTGGTTTACTGGTCAGTCGGCTTGGCGACGCCGGACTCATCGGACCAGAGCTCGACACCCTTGTTCTTAAGGTAGTTGTCGGCATAGGCGCGACGGCCGCCGGGCTTGGCGGTGAGGTCGCCCATCATATTGGAGAAACCGCCATCGACCTTGATGGCGTCGCCGGTGGTAAAGTCCGAGCGCTTGGACGCCAGGAACATGACGGCGTTGGCGATATCGCTGACCTCGCCGATGCGACGCGTGGCGATGAGGCGGCTGCGGCTCTTCTCGACCTCGGGATCGGCGTAGAAGTTGGCCGACATCGGGGTCTTAACGAAGCAGGGCTCGACGCAGTTGGAGCGGACGCCGTAGGGGCCCCACTCGGCGGCGAGCATCTTGGACATCATGTTGACTCCGGCCTTGGTGGAGCTGTACACGCCCGAGAACGTCTCGGGGGAGTGGCTGGCGACGGTCGAGATGTGCACCAGGCGACCCTGGCCGGCCTTGATCATCTCGCGACCAAAGCGCTGCGAGGTGATGAAGTAACCGGTGAGGTTGACGTTGATGACCTCGTTCCAGTCGGAGAGCGGCAGGTCCTCCATGGCGGCGAAGCGCAGGATGCCGGCGGTGTTGACGAGGACGTCGACGCGACCGAAGTCGGCGATGGTGGCGTCGACGGCGGCCTGAACCTCGACCTCGTCGGTGGCGTTCATCTTATAGCCCTCGGCGTGGATGCCAAACTCGGCAGCGAGGTCGGCGGCAGCGGCCTTGACCTTCTCCTCGTCCAGATCGAGCATGACGACGTTGGCGCCATTGCGGGCGAACTCGCGGCAGATCTCGGCGCCCATACCGCCGAGCGCGCCAGTCACGGCGCAGACATCGCCCTCGAGCTTAAGCCAATTGCTCATAGGAACTTCCCTTCTTGTGCCTCCCGGTGGGCCGCTCCCATTAATCGACCCACGTGGTTTTCGCTGGTTATCGTATGCTTTGCATTTGCGCAGGTGAATTGCATATTTGTTAGAATGGCGTTAACCGTAGGTTTACACTGTGCGATGCAGTTTATTCTCAATTGAGCGCGTGACCTGCGAAAACAACCCCCTGTGGCACCATGCGGTCACGGGCGCGAAAACGGGAGATTGACGTGTACGATCGACGACTTGAGGCCATATCGGCCGCCGCGGAGCTGGGAAGCTTCTCGCGTGCGGCGGCAAAATTGCGCGTGTCGACCCCGGCGCTCGTCAAGCAGGTGTCGGGATTCGAGGCCGAGTTCGGCATCACGCTGTTCGAACGCTCGCACTCGGGCGTCAAGGTGACGCCGGCGGGCGCACTGCTGGTGGACGACGCGCGCTCGATCATGCGGCAGTCCGAGGACGCGCTGCGCCGTGCCCGACGCGCGGCGGGCGATGGCGGTGCCGTGCGCCTGGGCGTGTCGATGATGTGCCCAGGGCGCCAAACGCTGTCGATGTGGTCGGGCATCCACGATCTGGAACCGTCGCTGCGATTTGAGATCGTGCCGGTAAGCGACCTCTACGACGAACGCGAGACCGTCATGCGCAGCTTCGGTCGCGAGGTCGATGTGGTGCAGTCGAGTTTTTCGACCCCGCGCTGGGGTGACGCCTGCCAAAAGCTCCGCATCGTTAACGTGCCGTTTTATATCGACCTGCCGCGCACGAGCCCGCTGGCGCGCAAGAATCGCATTACGGTCGCCGACTTGGAGGGTATGCGCCTGCGCGTGCTCCGCCACGGCAACGACGCCATGGACAGCCTGCGCATCGACCTGTTGGCCGACGGCGGCGTGGACGTGATCGACGTGGACAGCTTTGACTTTGCGCTCTTTAACGAGGCAGAGGAAAAGGGCGACGCGGTGCTCACCTGCGGCGCATGGTCGGGGGTGCACCCGGCCTTTGTGGGCGTGCCGTTCCTGTGCGGCCGCGAGGTGCCAGTCTTTCTGCACTACCCGCTCGAGCCTACCCTCCAAGTACAAAAATTCGTCAACGCCATGGCCCAACTTCTCAACTAGCTCATTTGGGACGGGTTTTTTGACTCCTTACAAAATGAGGCCCTGGCCAAATGGCCAGGGCCTCACCACTTCTTTTCAGGCTGCGAGAAAAGACTGTGTGCGTAGGACCTCCCCGAGGGAGACGGGGTGTTTGCTCCGCGCGCAGTTTCGCAGCGAAGCGAGAATGTTTGAGCACGGAGTAAACACCCCGTCTCCCTCGGGGAGGTCCGTTGGGAGCGTAGGGGCTGTTTTGAGCTACTCCAGCTCAAACGCTCCGGTATAGAGCTGGTAGTAATACCCGCGCTTGGCGATCAGCTCGTCGTGGTTACCGCGCTCGATAATGCGGCCGTGGTCCAGACAGATGATCGCGTCGGAGTTGCGCACGGTGGACAGGCGGTGTGCGATGACAAACGTCGTGCGGCCCTCCATGAGCTTATCCATGCCAGCCTGCACGATGGCCTCGGTGCGGGTGTCGATGCTCGATGTGGCCTCGTCCAGAATCATTGCCGGCGGATCGGCGACGGCGGCGCGTGCGATCGAAATCAGCTGGCGCTGGCCCTGCGACAGCTGCGCGCCGTTGCCGGTGAGCATCGTGTCGTAGCCGTCGGGCAGGCGGGTGATAAAGTCGTCCGCGCCCGCGAGCTTTGCCGCCGCGATGCACTCCTCGTCGGTCGCATCCAGGTTGCCGTAGCGGATGTTATCCATCACGGTGCCGGTGAACAGGTTCACGTCCTGCAGCACGACGCCCAGCGAGCGGCGCAGATCGGCCTTGCGAATCTTGTTGACGTTGATGCCGTCGTAGCGAATCTTGCCGTCGGCGATGTCATAGAAGCGGTTGATGAGGTTGGTGATGGTCGTCTTACCGGCACCGGTGGCGCCGACAAACGCGACCTTCTGGCCCGGCTTGGCAAACACGGACACGCCGTGCAGCACCTCGTGGTCGGGCGTGTAGCCAAAGTCGACGTTGTCCATGACCAGGTCGCCGCGCAGCGGCACGTACTCAATCTCGCCGGTTGCGCGGTGCGGATGTTTCCACGCCCACATGCCGGTGTGGTGGTCGGCCTCCTCGAGCTGCCAGGTATCGGGGTTCACCTGAGCGTTGACGAGCGTCACATAGCCTTCGTCGGCTTCGGGCTCCTCGTCGATGAGCTCAAAGATGCGGTCGGCGCCGGCGAGGCCCATGACCACGGCGTTGATCTGCTGCGAGATCTGGCCGATCTGTCCGCAGAACTGCTTGGTCATGTTGAGGAACGGCACCACGACGGCGATGGACAGCGCCATGCCCGAGATGCTCAGGTTGGGCACGCCCAGCGCCAGGAAAATGCCGCCGGCAAGGGCCACCAGCACGTAGAGCAGATTGCCCAGGTTCATAAGGATGGGCATGAGGATGTTGGCGTACATGTTGGCCTTCTGCGAGACCTCGAAGAGCTTTTCGTTGCGCTCGTCAAAATCGGCCTCGGCGGCAGACTCGTGGCAGAATGCCTTGACGACCTTCTGGCCGTTCATGACTTCCTCGATATGGCCCTCGACCACGCCGAGCTCGGACTGCTGCGCAATAAAGAAACGCGCGGAGTTGGAGCCGAGCAGCTTGGTCATAAAGGTCATAAAGACGACGCCGGCCACAATGACCAGGCACATCCACACGCTGTAGTACAGCATGATAAAGAATACCGTGACGATGACGATAGTCGTCATGAGCAGGTTGGGCAGCGACTGGCTGATCATCTGGCGCAGCGTGTCGATGTCGTTGGTGTAGTGGCTCATGATGTCGCCGCGCTGGTGCGTGTCGAAGTAGCGAATCGGCAGGTCCTGCATACGGTTGAACATCTTCTCGCGCAGCTTCTCGAGCGAGCCCTGCGTGACGATGGCCATGGCGCGGTTCCAGAAGAGCGAGGACAGGATGCCGACGCCGTAGATGCAGGCGAGGGTGGTCACGAGCTGTGCGATCTTGGGCTGCGCGGCTTCCCAATCGCCCGACTGCCACGATTCGCTAATAATCTGCAGGGCGCTCTGAAGGAAGGTCGCGCCGATGGAGTTGATGATGGCGCAGAGCACCACGCCGACGACGACGAGGGGCAAAAGCACGGGGTAGAAGCCAAAGAGCGTCTTGATGAGGCGCGACATGGTGCCGCCCTTGCGGTTGAGCGCGCGCTCGGCGGTCGTTGCCTTACTCATGTGCCTCGCCTCCTTCCTGGGTCTGAGCCTGCGTTGCGGATGCCTCGGTGTCGACCTCGACGGCCCCTTCGCCCTCGGCAGACATCTTGTTTTGCGAGGTAAAGGTCTCGCGGTAGATCTCGCTCGTCTTAAGCAGCTCGTCATGGTTGCCGATCTGCGCGATGCGGCCGCCCTCCATGACGATGATGCGGTCTGCATCCTGTACGGAGCTAATGCGCTGGGCGATGATGAGCTTGGTCGTGTTGGGCAGATAGCTTGCCAACCCTGCGCGAATCTTGGCGTCGGTCTTGGTGTCGACGGCGCTGGTGGAGTCGTCCAGGATCAAGCTCTTGGGGCGACGCAGCAGGGCACGCGCAATGCACAGGCGCTGCTTCTGGCCGCCGGACACGTTGGAGCCGCCCTGCTCGATCCAGGTGTTGTACTTGT
>CAJMJM010000018.1 GCA_905213725.1 Collinsella aerofaciens | reverse complement strand
GAGGGTGCGTCCAGGATGGGAGATGGCAAGTTCGAGAAGACTATCTACACCGGATGCTTTAGCGCGCGCACGGGCAATTATTACTACGCGATGTATGGGGATCCGTCGATTCGCTACGTGAGCCTGATGGATGCCGAGGGCGCAAGCCCCGATAGGCTCGTGGTTCCCGAGCCGCGTCGTTCGTAGCTCACTGGTCCGTTGCGACATAAAACGGCCTCGCACCTCTTATGAGATGCGAGGCCGTTGTCGTCAATGGCTGGTGGCGTGTTAGAAGTTGGCGTCGTTGAACTGGGTGCTCTCGAGTCCGTCGAGTTGCTGTTCGGGCGTATCGGCGACACTCTCGAGCAACTCGGTGGGATCGACGTTCATGTCCTTACCGGCTTCGTTGCCGTTGACCAAGTCGTCCGAGAAGATGTCGACTTCCATTTCCTCGGCCTCTTCGATCTGAACCTCGAGCGGCACTTGGGTGCGCACGAGCTTAACGGCCGGGCGCATGCGGGCAAACAGCGGTACGTACTCAATGATGATGGCCGAGTTCTCGAGACCGTACCAGCGTGCCGGGCTTCCGCAGGCGCGGCGGACGGCGTACTTGATGGCCATCACGCGGTGGTCATTGCGGTTGATGTCCGTTTCGGGGGCAAGCATCTTGCGCAGCATGCAAAAGCGGAAGTCACCTACGTTGCCGCGCGTCTCGTAGATGGAGTAGGTGTGATGTTGCGGCGGCAGCTCGCCCGATGCCATCAAGTCGCCGACGATCTGACGCAGATAGGCGTTGACGCGCTGGTTGACCTTAAAGCCCAGGTCCAGGCGCACGCGGAACAAAAAGTCCGTGCCAAAGGTCTCGACGGAATACTCGTGCGTATAGGGTTCGTCGGTAACGTGCACGTTGATGAACCAATATGCCTTGGCGCGCTTGGGGTGCTTGTCCAGGATGGAATAGAGCACGTCGCGGTCGAGTGTGAGCGGATCGGGGCTGTTGGTGAGGAACACCAGATTGTCGGCGAGCACGGGGTAGGTCTCGTCGTTGCGCAGGCGGTTGAGCTGATCGATGTACTTGGAGACGGGCAGCAGGATCGTCTGCGTGCGCTCGATGGCGGTGCCGCGGCGCCACACATACATAAGGCCAAACAGCAGCGCGGCCAGGAAGATCATGACGTAGCCGCCGTCAAAGAACATGGTGAGGCACGAGGCGAAGAAGCACAGCTCAATGGCACCAAAGAGCAGGGCGAAGACGCAGGCACCCAGCCTGTGCTTGAGGATGCCGGCGATGTAGCTCGTCAAAAGCGTCGTGGTCATGAGCATGGTCACGGTAATGGCGAGGCCGTAGGCGCTCTCCATGCGCTCGGAGTTTTGGAACAGCAGCACGATGAAGATGCAGCCGACCCACATGATGTTGTTGACGAGCGGAATATAGAGCTGCCCCTTGGTGTCGCTGGGGTAGTGGATGCGCAGATGCGGCATAAGGTTGAGACGCGTTGCCTCGGATACCAGCGAGAACGAGCCGGTGATGAGCGCCTGCGAGGCAATGATGGCCGCCACGGCCGAAAGCACGATGGCAAAGGGGCGCAGGGGCTCGGGAAGCATCATATAGAACGGGTTGACGATATCCATCGCGAGCATCTGGGGGTTGGAGTTGTTGGCGAGCAGCCAAGCGCCCTGGCCCAGATAGTTAAGGATGAGGGCCGCCTTAACAAACGGCCAGGATGCGTAGATGTTGGCCTTGCCCACGTGGCCCATGTCTGAATAGAGCGCCTCGGCGCCGGTCGTCGACAGGAAGACGAAGCCGAGCACCATGATGCCCGAGTGGTTGATGGGCGAGAACAGGAACATAATGCCGCGAATGGGGTTGAGCGCGCGCAAGATGGACAGGTTGCCGAGCATATTGAACAGGCCGGCGCCTGCCAGGAACAGGAACCACAGCGTCATGAGCGGGCCGAAGAGCTTGCCGATTGACGAGGTACCGGCGCGCTGCATGGCAAACAGACCGCAGATAATGATGATGGTGATGATGATCACATTGGTCTGACCGTCACCCAATAGTGCGTGGCCCCACTCGATGGTACGCAGGCCCTCAATGGCTGTGGTGACCGTGACCGCGGGGGTGAGGATGCCGTCGGCGAGCAGCGCCGCGCCGCCGATCATGGCAGGTAGGATCAGCCATGGTGCCACTTTTCGCACCAGGCTAAACAGGGCGAAGATGCCGCCTTCGTTGTGGTTGTCGGCCTTCATGGCGATTACCACGTACTTGACCGTGGTCACGAGCGTCATGGTCCAGATGACGAGCGAAAGCGCGCCCAGGATCATGTCCTCGCTGACGGTACCGATGCCGCCGTTGTTGGCGACGATTGATTTCATGGTGTACATGGGGCTCGTGCCGATGTCGCCATAGACGACGCCGAGCGTTACGAGCAGCATGCCAGCGGAGAGGGGGATGGCTCCGTGCCCGCCTTGCCCGCGCTGGTCTTGGAGGTTTGCCTCCAGTTTATTGTGTGCCACGAGGACTCCCTTAGACATCCGGTTATCTGTCTAGGACAAAAAACTTTATGCCGTCTTTATACATACAAGAGCAGTTTGGCACATCGGGTTATTTTAGACAATAATCCTCAGCTGGGGATTATTTATCTACGCAGGTAGCATTTCAAAGCAGGGGCTTTTAAGCACGTACTGTCTGGGCGATGCCAGCCTTGGCGTTTGCGCGTTTGCCGGCGAGTTCGCAAAAAATCGCGCCGCCGATGATAAGCGCGGCGCCCATCAGGCGGACCGGTGTTATGGCTTCACCCAAAAGGGCGGCCGAGAACACGACCGCCGAAAGCGGCTCGAGGTAGCCGACGACAGCGACGGTCTGGACGGGCAGCTTGGCGACGGCGCTAAAGTAGAGCAGGCAACCGATGCCGGTGTTGACGACGCCGAGCATAGCGACGGCGCGCCAATCAATACTGGCGGCGATACCGGCGGACAGGAATGAGGGAGCGCCCTGCGTGATGAGCGTGAGGACCAGTGCGGTCACAAAGGCGGCGCACACCTGGAGCGTGGAGTTCTCGAGGCCCTCGATGTGCGGCGCACCCTTGCTAGCGATGACCATCAATGCATAGCAGAAGGCCGAGGCGATTCCACAGACGATGCTCGCAATGGGCATATTGCCGCCTAGACCTTGCGCTGCAATGAGAAAAGCACCGCAGGCGACGGCGACAAAGCCGGCGATTTTGCCGCCGGTCAGCTTTTCGCCAAAGATGAGCGGGGAGAGCGCCATGACAATGATGGGGCCGCAGTAGTACAGCAGCGAGGATACGCCGACGCCGATCGTCTGGTAGGCGCGGAACAGAAAAATCCAGCTGGCGCCCAGCGCAGCTCCCGAGAGGAGGAGGGCCGCGGCTTCGCGGGGACGAGATGGCGCCTGCAACTTATGGTGTTGGGTAGTGGCGAGGATGGTTATAAGCGAGAGGGCTCCCAGAAAAGTGCGCAGCAGCACGATATCGGAGCTCGGCAGTGCGATAGCTGCGGCGATGATGCCGTTAGAGCCAAACAACAGTAATGCTGCTAAGTATGTAAACAGTCCGTTGTTCATGCGCTGACATCCCCTCTATATCCGAACATGTTCACTATGGGTGAACTGGCTTTAGAAGAAAAGCGAATATAATGCATGGAAAACATGACAAAAACTCATGCAAGGGTGGGGACGTGCCGTGGAGACCAATATCCAAAAGATGCAGGTGCTGCTGGAGACGGTGCGCGCCGGAAGCTTTACGCGTGCTGCCGAGCGCCTGAGCTATTCGCAGTCGGGCGTGAGCCGTATGGTGGCCGATCTTGAGGCCGACTGGGGTTTTAAGGTGCTCGACCGCAGTCGCGAGGGCGTGGCTCTTTCTGCCGACGGGCGGCAGGTCATGCCGGCTGTCGAGGCGCTCTGCGAGGAATTCACTCGCTTGCAGCGACGGGTGGATGAGATGCGTGGACTCATGCGCGGCAAAATCTGCATCGGTACGTTTTCGAGTGTGGCGACCCACGTGCTGCCGCCGGTGATTGCGCGCTTTCGCGCCGATCATCCGGACGTCGATTATGAGTTGCTGATGGGCGATTACTCAGAGATTGAACAATGGGTGGCGGAAGGTCGCTGCGACCTGGGCTTTATTCCGCGCGAGCCACGCGGCGCCGGCATGGCGTCGCGACCGTTGGTGCAAGACGAGCTGATGGCCGTGGTGCCAGCGGACTCCTCGCTTGCCACCGCGGAGGTCGTTTCCCTTGCCGATTTGGCCAACGAGCAGTTTATCCTGCTGGAACGCGGTAGCGACGACGAGATTACGCCGCTGTTTCGCCGCGCGGGCCTGGCGGTGCGCTCTAAGCTGTCGACCTGGGATGACTATGCGATTATGGCCATGGTCGAGGACGGCCTGGGCGTGAGCATTCTTCCCGCGCTCATCTTGCGCCGCTGTCAGTTCGATGTTGCCGTGCGCCCGCTCGAGGGACATCCCCATCGGCAGATCAATGCGATATATCGCACGGCTGACGTTTCGCTTGCCGCTGCTCGATTCCTTGAATACCTCTAAACGTGTGCACGTCATTGTCCGCTTTGGGCAAATCTCGGAGTTCGGTACGTTTTCTTATGAAATTGAACTTTCGAATGAGGTACGGCGCTATACTGCTGCCTAAATTGAACTCAGGTTCAATTCGTGTTCTATAAATTGAACTTTGCCAGCAAGGAGGTTCCTGTGGCCCAAGAGACGTTTTGCGATCGCCTGCGACAGACTATGTCCAATCGCGACGTTCGCCAGTCGGACGTAATCCGCGCATCGGAGATGCTCGGCAAAAAACTCGGCAAGAGTCAGATGAGCCAATATGTGAGCGGCAAGACGATCCCGCGGCGCGATGTGGCAGAGCTACTCGCCCGCATTTTGGAGGTCGATGTTACCTGGCTGCTTGCCGGCGACGCCGATCAAGGCGAGGCATCATCACCCCGCAACGATTCCAAGCCCGAACCCCATCCCTCAGCTCAAATTCCAAGGAGCACCACCATGCGTACTTTTTCTAAATCCACCAAGCTCGATAATGTCCTGTATGACGTGCGCGGCCCCGTCGTCGACGAAGCTGCCCGTATGGAGGACGAGGGCGAGCGTATTCTCAAGCTCAACATCGGCAACCCCGCGCCCTTCGGTTTCCGCACGCCCGACGAGGTCATCAAGGACATGCGCCAGCAGCTGCCCGACTGCGAAGGCTATTCCAACTCGCGTGGCCTGTTCTCCGCGCGCAAGGCAATCATGCAGTACTCGCAGATCAAAGGCCTGCCCAACGTTCAGATGGAGCACATCTACACGGGCAACGGCGTGTCCGAGCTCATTCAGCTTTCGATGAACGCGCTGCTCGACAATGGCGACGAGATTCTGATCCCCAGCCCTGACTATCCGCTCTGGACGGCGTGCGCAACCCTTGCCGGCGGTCATCCCGTACATTATCTGTGTGATGAGCAGGCGGATTGGTATCCCGACTTGGAGGATATGGAGTCCAAGATCACGAGCGCGACCAAAGCCCTCGTCATCATCAACCCCAACAACCCCACGGGCTCGGTCTACCCGCGCGAGGTGCTCGAGGGCATCGTCGAGGTTGCGCGCAGACACCAGCTCATGATCTTTGCCGATGAGATCTACGACCGTCTGTGCATGGACGGCTACGAGCACGTCTCGATTGCCTCGCTCGCTCCCGATCTGCCCTGCGTCACCTTTAGCGGCCTTTCCAAGTCGCACATGATTGCGGGCTATCGTATTGGCTGGATGGTGCTTTCGGGCAACCAGCGCTGCATGAGCGACTTCATCATGGGCATCAACATGCTCTCCAACATGCGCCTGTGCTCCAACGTGCCGGCCCAGTCGATCGTCCAGACGGCGCTCGGTGGCCATCAGTCGGTCAACGACTACATTCGCCCCGGCGGTCGCGTCTACGAGCAGCGCAACTTTGTGTATGAGGCGCTCAACAAGATCGACGGCATCTCGGTGGTCAAGCCGCGCGCGGCGTTCTACATCTTCCCCAAGATGGATGTTAAGAAGTTCAACATCACCGATGACGAGCAGTTCGCCCTTGACCTGCTGCACGAGAAGAAGATCCTGATCACGCGTGGCGGCGGCTTCAACTGGGCTGAGCCCGACCACTTCCGTATCGTGTACCTGCCGCGCATGGAAGTACTCAAAGAGTCGCTCGAAGACCTCGCCGACTTCTTCGATCATTACCGCCAGGCGTAGGGGATTAGGTATCTGCCGCCGCAAGAATCGAGGCGTCGCAGGATAGACATACGACAGCGAGCGAGCCGCATTTGCGCCAAGGTGACGTGAATTGAAAGGGCGCTGACCTTCTGGTCGCGTCCTCGAAATTGAACGCCAGATTGGCGTGAATGCGGCTCGCGCAGCGTCAAGCGGTCCGCCGTTCGGTAGAACGGCGGAACTAAATAACGATTCCGTTGCAGTGGTCGATTTCGTGTTGGATGATCTCGGCGGTGTAGCCCGAGAAGTTTTTGATGCGGTGGATAAAGTTCTCGTCCAAATACTCAACCTTAATGCGGCGATAGCGGGTACAGGGACGCTCGCCGATTAGCGAGAGGCATCCTTCGCTTGTCTGATAGGCATTGACCTGCTCAAGAATTTGAGGGTTGTACATCAGGAGTGTCCTGTTGCCGTCCTTTACGCAGATGATGCGTTTGCGCACGCCGATCATGTTGGCGGCGAGGCCCACGCACTCGCGCTCATGCTCGTGGAGTGTATCCAGGAGATCCTGCCCGGTTGCGGCATCGTCGGGTCCCGCGTCTTCGGAAGGCAGACGCAAAAAGAACTCGGATTTCATGATGGGCTTAATCATGGCGGGCTCCTCATGTCTTATGCTTTCGTGGACTTTTAATAATAGCGCGGAAGGAAAGCTGTGCGTCCGCGTTACAATCTTTCGATGTTGGACCATGTTGCCAGATTCGTCGTGTACGGCGTCTGGCGTAAGTCTAGGGCTCATTTTTCGCCCTGGACCGTTCCTCTGGGGCGATGCGACTGTCGTTCCAAGAGGAAGGAAATGCATGGGGAGCAAATCTCAGCAACAAGTTCAAGTAACGCCATCGGCCTCTGCGGCGATTCTCGTCGTAATGTATATTGCAGCCTTTGTTGCCGCGTTTAACGAGAACATCATTAACGTGGCGTTGCACGACATTATGGCAGCCTTTTCGGTGAGTGCCACCACGGCACAGTGGCTCGTCTCGGGCTACATGATCGTGACGTCGATTTTTACGGCCATCATGGCCTTCCTGTCCGGCCGTTTCTCGACGCGCAAGCTGCTGTTTTTCGCATGCGGATGCATGGTCGCCGGCGAAGTCCTGTGCCTGGTCGCTCCGTCGTTTAGCGTTTTGCTGCCAAGTCGTATTTTGCAGGCTGCGGGATCGGGCATCTTGTTCCCGCTCATGATGAACGTGGTGCTGTCTTGCGCCCCGCGCGAGAAGCTCGGTTTGTATCTGAGCCTGGGCGGCGCCTGCATTACGCTAGGACCGGCGTTTGGACCCGTGATTAGCGGTCTTATGTGCACGTTATTTGGCTGGAGGGCGGTGTTCGTAGTGCCGCTGGTGGGCGGCATTGTGGTCGCTGCAGCGGGCGTTAAGCTTGTTCAGAATGTCGGAGAGCGCTCGAACACCACGCTTGATATTCTGTCGGTTGTTTTGCTCGCCGCCGGCATTACGGCATTTGTGTATTCCGTAGGCGAGTTCTCGACCAATCTGATTGCCGGCATCGTGGCGCTTTTCGCCGCCATTGTGCTGCTCGGCCTGTTTGCGGCCCGTCAGCTCAAGCTCGAGCATCCGGTGCTTAACGTGCGTCCCATGGCGAGCTTTCGCTTTTGGCCTGCGTGTTTGCTTGTGGTGGTGTCGATGATGACGACGTTCTCGATGAGCGTTTTGTTGCCGCTCTATTTTGAGGGCGCATACGGCATGACCGCACTTATTGCGGGCTTGCTCATTTTGCCGGCGATTGCCTGCAACGCCGTGACTTCGTTTGTGGGCGGACGCGTGATGGTCGCCCGTGGCGCAGGGCCGCTGCTGCTGGTCGGTTTTGCCCTGATTGCCGTGGGGCAGACTGCCATCTCGATGACGGCGGCAAGCATGAACATCGGCGTCGTCGTGGCGCTGACCGTTGTAGTGTATGCCGGAGTCGGTTTGGTGCTGAGCCCCTCGCAGACGGCCGGCTTGGAGACGCTGCCTGCCGCTGAGCATCCCCACGGAACGGCATTGCTCAACACGTGGAACATGATTGCCGCATCGTTTGGCCCGTCCCTGTTTATCGGCCTGCTCTCGAGTTCTGCAGCGACTGCCGGCACGGCTGGCGCTGCGACCGACGTTGCCCAGGCGATTGGATTTGCAACTGCCGTGCGCGTGGCGGCCGTGATTGCCGTGGTCGGGTTTGTGGCGTCGCTGGTGTACGCTCGTCGCGAGTCACACATGTCGCATTAATGTGTGCACATAGATTCTGCAGCTAGATTAGATGGCGACACCATAAACTAATGGACGTTTTGCCGAGAGGCATGAATGTTTAAAGCGCAAAGAGTGCGCGACGGGCCCCGCGAATGGGGCGATGATGCCCGAGAGGGCCAAGAAGGAGTCTCATGTCCGAGAACGAAGAGATCATGAACGAGACCGAGAACGAGACCATGACTGCCGAGGTCGAGGCAGTCGAGACCGTGGAGACCGAAGCTGCCGAGGTTGAGGCTGCTGACGAGGTTTCCGCCGAGGAGGAGGCCGAGGTTGTCGAGGCCGCCGTTGATTACGATGACGAAGAGCTGATGGACAAGATGCAGAAGGCCGCCCGCCTGCTGCGTAGCCGTCGCTTTGCTATTTCTAAGGAGGAGGAGGCCAAGGCCGAGCGCATGGCGAACATCGAGCGCGCCATCAAGCTTCTTGACCTCAAGCCCAAGATGGAGCAGAAGGAAATGTCCGACCTGCTGGGCATGCGCCTTCGTGAGCTCGATGGCCTGATGGCCGAGGCCGAGGCTGCCGATCTGGTCGGCCGCATCGACGACGCCGAGGGCGATATGCGCAAGATTGTTGTCTTCGCCGCCGAGGATGCCGCTGAGGGCCTGGTCGAGCTTGCCAACAAGAAGGAGAAGCTCCTGCCCGAGCTTTCTTACGAGGAGGCCACCGAGCTGATGGCCGCTCTCGATAAGGTTATCGCTCCGCTCGTCGCCATGGGCCTGGACGAGGATCGCGGTCCTCGCGGCGGCCGTGACGACCGTGGTGGCCGTGGCGGCGACCGTGGCGGTCGCGGCGGCTTTGGCGATCGTGGTGGCCGTGGTGGCGACCGCGGCGGTCGCGGTGGCGACCGTGGCGGCCGTGGCGGCTTTGGTGACCGTGGCGGCGACCGTGGCGGTCGCGGCGGCTTTGGCGGCAACCGTGGTGGCTATGGCGATCGCGGTGGCAACCGTGGCGGCTTTGGCGGCAACCGTGGTAACGACCGCGGCGGTCGCGGCGGCGACCGTGGCGGCCGCAACGGCGGCGGCTTCCGCGGTAACCGTTTTTAGTTACGGCGTTTTACCAAACGCCGTAACGGGCCGACGCTGCGCGGGCCGCATTTGGACAATCTGACGTTCAACTTCAAGGGCGCGACCAGAAGGTCAGCGCCCTTTCGTTTCACGTCACCTTGCCTCAAATGCGACCCGCTCGCTGTCCGTCCTCTGCCTGCGGCGTTGTCTTGCTCCGGATGCGGCAGTTAGGGACGTTCCTTTTCTGCCGGCAGCTTGGGACACTCCTTGTAGTCATTGGGGACGTTCTTAAACGACTACATAGAACAAGAGTGGATGATCTCCCGGTTTGAGCCTGCATCCAAGCTTAAAGTGGGAGATTATCCACTCTCGTTTCGTTTGTTGAGTTCGATGCCTACATTTGTAGGAACAGTTCGTGGAGGCGGATGTCTTCATCGAGTTCAGGATGGAAGGTTACGCCGAGCTGGTTGCCCTGACGGGCGGCGACGATACGGCCGTCGACTTTCGCTAAGGCCTTGGCATCGCCGCGGACCTCGACGATGCGGGGCGCGCGGATAAACGTCAGCGGCACTTCACCGTCGATGCCGGCTACCTGCCCCTTGGTTCGAAAGCTGCCGAGCTGCCTGCCGTAGGCATTGCGCTCGACAAGTACATCCATGGTTGCCAAACGCGGCGTGCCCTTATCGTCATGGGCGGCAAGATCGTGAGCCAGTAGAATCAGGCCGGCGCAGGTGCCCAGGACGGGCATGCCTTCAGCGATACGGGCACGAAGCTCCTTGAGCATGCCCAACTCATCAAGCAGCTTCCCTTGAACGGTAGACTCGCCGCCGGGAAGTACCAGACGGTCAAAGTCCTGCTTCAAATCAGCCGCCTGCCTCAGCTCAATACAGCGCGCGCCCAGCTCGGATAGTCTTGCCTCGTGCTCGGCAAATGCGCCTTGGACCGCCAGCACGGCGACCGTTTGGTCTGCATAATCGCTCATGTGCGATCCTTTCTGCCGGACTAGCGTCCGCGCTCCTCCATGATGATTTCGATCTCGTCGGCGTTGATGCCCACCATGGCCTCGCCCAGGTCCTCCGAAAGCTCGGCGATGAGCTTGGCATCGGTGAAGTTTGCCACGGCCTTGACGATGGCGGCGGCGCGCTTGGCGGGGTCGCCGCTCTTAAAGATGCCCGAGCCGACAAAGACGCCCTCGGCGCCCAGTTGCATCATCAGCGCGGCGTCGGCAGGGGTCGCTACGCCGCCGGCGGCAAAGTTCACAACGGGAAGCTTGCCCGTGGCATGGACCTCGCGCACCAGCTCGACCGGAACCTGCAGTTGCTTGGCTGCCTCAAAGAGCTCGTCGTCGCGCAGAGCAACAACGTCACGGATCTGCTTTTGGATCTTGCGCATGTGGCGTACAGCCTGGACGACGTCGCCCGTGCCCGGCTCGCCCTTGGTGCGGATCATCGTGGCGCCCTCGGCAACACGGCGCAGCGCCTCGCCCAGATCGCGGGCGCCGCAGACAAACGGCACGTCAAACTGGGTCTTGTCGATGTGATAGACGTCATCGGCAGGGGAGAGAACCTCGGACTCATCGATGTAGTCGATCTCGATGGCCTGAAGGACCTGCGCCTCGACGATGTGACCGATGCGGCACTTGGCCATGACGGGGATGGAGACGGCCTCCTGGATGCCCTTGATCATCTTGGGGTCGCTCATGCGCGAGACGCCGCCTGCGGCACGGATGTCGGCCGGAATGCGCTCGAGTGCCATGACGGCGCAGGCGCCCGCCTCTTCGGCGACGCGTGCCTGCTCGGGCGTGGTGACGTCCATGATGACGCCGCCCTTGAGCATCTGCGCGAGCTCGCGATTGAGTTTGACGCGATCGGCCTTGCTGGTCTGTTCTGGCATGGTTGCTCCCTTGGTTGGCATGTGCATTGCTTGACGGAACATCCTATCTGGGAGCTGGGTATGGCGAAATACTCAGTTTTCGAGATAATAATAAGGTCAGACTAATACCAGATTGAACAGCTCGATAAGATCAGGTGGCAAACTCATGCTTGACTACAATTTGGAAAAACGCGGCGAAGCATCGCTCTATGAGTATGTTTACCAGCAAATTCGAGATGATATCGTAGCTGGACGCATTGTGGCGGGGGAGCATTTGCCGTCTAAGCGCGCCTTTGCCAGTCATCTGGGAATCAGTGTCATTACTATCGAGAATGCATATAGCCAGCTACTTGCCGAGGGCTATATTTGCTCAAAGCCGCGGCGTGGCTACTACGCTTGCGAGCTTCCGGATGCACCGGTTTTGCCTTTGGCTTCGGAGGGCATCGACCGAGATGCCGTCTCTGTGGACCCCAGCGCGCATGATGTCCGCGGGCGGGTCGAGCAATTCGACGCACTTTCTCTTTCCGCTTTGGAGGCGGCGCGGCTTTGGCAAAGCGCACTGCGGGCGACGCTGGCATCCGAAGACGAGCGCGAGATCTTTTCGCCCGCACCGGTACAGGGCACCGTTCGGCTACGATGCGCAATTGCTCATCATCTGCGCGGGACGAGGGGTATGAATGTCGACCCCGACAACATTGTTATCGGTGCGGGCGCCCAGCTGCTCGATACCATGTTGGTTCAGCTGCTTGGCGCGGACAAGGTGTATGCCGTTGAGGATCCGGGCTATTTGCGCCTGACGCGCATCTATCAGGCTATGGGCTGCCAAGTACGACATATCCCGTTGGATGACGACGGCGTGGACCTGAGCGCTCTGCAGAAAACTGGGACCGATGTCCTTCACCTTATGCCGTCCCATCAGTATCCCACCGGTCTTGTGACGAGCATTGCGCGTCGCTATGCGCTGCTGAGCTGGGCCGCCGAGCGACCAGGTCGGTACCTCATCGAAGATGACTTTGATTGTGAGTTTCGCCTTGCCGGCAAGCCAATTCCCGCGCTCGCGTCGATCGATGCCTCCCAGTCGGTTATCTACACCAACACGTTTTCGAAGAGCCTGTCATCGGCGTTGCGTCTAGCGTACATGGTGCTGCCCGATGAGCTAATGGAGCGGTTTAGGCGCAACCTTGGTTTTTACGCCTCGTCGGTGAGTTCTGTTGACCAGGTCGCTTTGGCTCGTTTGCTGGAATCGGGTGATTACGAGCGACATGTGAACCGCGTGCGCGTTCGTGCTCGTGAGGCGCGTGATGGCCTGATGGCGCTTGTACGGAAGGCATTTCCGGCAGGGGAGGTCTCGATCGAGCATGCAGACGCGGGCCTTTACTGTACCGTGGTTGCGGAGCGTGGAACGGGCGGAAGCACTATTGCACGGGCCCTCACGCGCTCGAGCATCCCTTTTATCGATATCGGTGACTGTTTTTGGTGTGCCGATGGCGCATCTGCCCCTGAAAACTCAACTCATATTCTTGTCCAGTATGACGACCTGAGTCCAAAAGTACTAACTACCTTGGAATTGCAGCTAATGGGGGGCACTCTGCAATCTAAGTGAGTAGACTTTTAGCACTTTGGCGACCAGGCAGTTTTGTAACAAGCTATCTACCTGCGGTTTTGAAAAGCAGGAAGACCGGCCTGCTCGGAATGTTCAAAAAAGTCTACTCACTTGCCGCGTAAAGCTTCTGCATGAGAAAAAAATGGGGTTTTCAACAGGGCTTCGTCCAGCTCTCGACAAGCTTTTGGCCAGTTTGGGAGGGCTGTTGAAAACTTGGCAGTCCGTTCGGCGCCATTTTTGGTGCGTTCGCGCCAATGCGTGACTGACTGGGTTGAAATTCGTGTTCTCCTGTGCCTATGAAGGATCTACTTTGTGACATATCGGCTTTTAGGTACTGGCGTTTGCCTCCTCAAGTCCGCGCTTTGTGTCCGCCGCTTCCACGACCGGAAGAAGACCGGCAGCGATATGATCTCGCCCGCAACCCGACGGCTGCGGTCGCGCTCGGTTTTCCGTTGCATACATTGGTTCGGACGAGAAACAAACGGACTTGTCCTGCCAGCATTAGGCAGCGGCTGTTTCTTGGTGAGCTCCCCAGGGAATCCGTGCTGGAAACGGAGCATGGATTTTTGATTACGTCTCCTCTACTGACGGCATTCATCATGTCACGGCATCTGACGGATCTTCAGCTTCTTTTGGTATTGGCGGAGATGTGTGGCTTGTTTGCGGTGTGTGCCCTGCCGGCGTTACTTGAGACGGAGCTTTCGCGTGCAATTGATTCGGGTGCGATTTCGACAACGTTCGGTTGGGCGCGCTGCCCGTCCGAGGACGGCACCGCCTCAAATTTATGGCGTCGAGACGCTTTGGTTTTGGGCGGAGACCTTGACCGTTTTTGTTCAGATGTTTGTGGGATGCGTTACGGCAATAGATTTATGGCGGTATCGCAACTCGTTCCATTGGGTGCCGCGTCGCCTTTTGAGGTCGAGGCGTATTTGCTACTTGCACTGCCGCGATCCCTGGGAGGCGAAGGTTTTTGCGGCATAGAGCTTAATGTAGAAGTGATGCTAAACACAAGTGCTCGAGCGATTGTGGGAAAGTCCCGTGTATATATCGACCTACTTCTTTCTTCACCGGACGGTAGGCGACAGGTGGCCATTGAATGTCAGGGAAAGGCCTCGCACGGACGCGCAGGGGATGGCTTGCGTGACGCTGACCGCATGACGGCCCTTCAGGCCATGGGCTACGATGTACTTCTCCTGCCACACAGACAGATATCCGATGAGGGTAGATTCCGCGCGATCGTTAAGACCGTATGCAGGATGCTCGATGCTGAATATCGCGATAAAAGCTCAGATGAGCAAAGGGCTGAGACATTACTTCGGTCTGAACTATTCGTTGACTGGACAAAATTGGGAGTAATTGACGGAAAGATGCCCGTTAGACACAAAACAGTTCGATCGTGGACGGCTGCGGTTCTAAGTGAGTAGACTTTTGGCTTGATGGCGACCAGGCCGTTTTGAAACAAGTCATTTCCCTGCGACTTTATAAAGCAATACGGATGGTCTGCTCGGCAAGTTCCAAAAAGTCTACTCACTTAGTTTTTGACGAGAAACCTATGCCGAAGGCGGTCCTATTTCAGGTAGTTAACAAGTTTGTGAGGCACGAAAAAGGCCCGAACCAATACGGTCCGGGCCTCATCGAGCTAGAGGTTATGTCTCAAGCGGTTGGCTTAGCCAAAGTAGCGCTTGAGCAGGCCGGCGAAAGCCTTGCCGTGACGAGCCTCGTCGCGAGCCATCTCGTGCACGGTATCGTGGATGGCATCGAGGCCAGCGGCCTTGGCGCGCTTGGCAAGATCAGTCTTTCCGGCGGTGGCGCCGTTCTCGGCCTCAACGCGCATCTCGAGGTTCTTCTTGGTGGAGTCGGTCACGACCTCGCCCAGGAGCTCAGCGAACTTGGCGGCGTGCTCGGCCTCCTCGTGGGCAGCCTTCTCCCAGTACAGGCCGATCTCGGGATAGCCCTCGCGATGAGCGACGCGAGCCATGGCCAGGTACATACCGACCTCGGAGCACTCACCCTCAAAGTTGGCGCGCAGGTCGGCAACGATGTCCTCAGAGACGCCCTCCATCTTGGCGACGCCCACGACGTGCTCGGCAGCCCACTCGAGCTGGCCCTCCTCCTGCTTCAGGAAACGAGAACCGGGAACGCCGCACTGGGGGCACTTGAAGTCCTCGGGCAGCTGATCGCCGTCGAACTCTTCCACATAACCGCAAACGGGGCAAACAAACTTCATGATTCGATCCTTTCGATCGATGGCGATTGTGCGCTCGCCCGGTCCCGTAAGGGCCCTCTCCGGACGTGCGTCTTGACGAGTTCTATTATCCATAAATGCAACCAAATGTGAAGCCTATTAGGAATGATTTTTAATAAAACAATTTTGAGATATGAAGATGTTGATTGATTAACGGTTTGCAAGTCATATACGGACGCCGCTGAGTACAATCGGTCGAGCAAATGTTGACCTATCAACAAATGAAGGAGTTTCCTTTATGCATCTAGCCCGTCGTGCCTGGTGCCGAACATATCAGACGGTTTTTCGCATTGCATTGCCGATCCTGCCCTATACCGAGCCGCGCATTTTAGAGCATGCCGAGGATGTGCCCGCGGTGCTTCAAAAGCGCTCGATCCAGAAGGTCCTTATCGTGACGGATCCCGGCATTGCCCGTCTGGGGCTCACGGCACCGCTCGAGACGGCGCTCGCATCCAGGGGGATTGGCGTTACGGTCTATGCCGAAACGCGTGCGAACCCCACGGTCTCAAACGTGGAGGAAGCGGCGTCCCTGTACCGAGAGAGTGCCTGCCGGGCCATTATCGGCTTTGGCGGAGGATCGGCCATGGACTGTGCCAAGGGCGTGGGCGCACGCATCGCGCAGCCAAGCAAGCCCATCAACAAGATGCGCGGCCTGCTGCGGATTCATCGTCGCCTGCCGTTGCTCATCGCCGTTCCAACTACGGCGGGCACGGGAAGTGAGGTAACGCTTGCAGCGGTAATTACCGATGACGAGACGCACTACAAGTACCCCATTAACGACTTTGTGCTTATCCCGCGCTTTGCGGTGCACGACCCCGAGTTTACGCGCGGCCTGCCCGCCTCCATTACGGGGCAAACGGGCATGGATGCTCTAACGCATGCTGTCGAGGCCTTTATCGGGCGCAGTACCACGCCCTATACGCGCAAGATGGCGCGTCAGGCGGTGCTGCTCATCCACGACAATTTGCTCGATGCTTATGAGCGTGGGGACAACATACGGGCGCGCCGCAATATGCTTTCGGCAGCGTATAAAGCGGGTGTTGCCTTTACGCGCTCCTATGTCGGATATGTGCATGCCATCGCGCACAGTCTGGGCGGACGTTATGGGATTCCCCACGGTTTGGCCAATGCCATTATCCTGCCGCACATGCTTCGCGCCTATGGTGAAGCTGCTGCTCCTAAGCTCGCCGACCTCGCCCGCATGGCTGGTATCGCGCCGGCTAACGCACAGGACAACCTGGCGGCCGAGGCCTTTATCGATTGGGTCGATCGAATGAACGCTACCTTGGACATTCCCAAATATGTCTCGGGCATTCGCCGCTCCGACATTCCGCAGATGGCGGCGAATGCCGATGCCGAGGCCAATCCCCTGTACCCCGTTCCGCTTTTAATGGACCGCTTGGAGCTCGAGCATATGTATGAAGTCGTTGCAGGTGGTATGTTTGAGGGCGAGAACTAGGAGGGCACATGAACACCGAGGAAATTGCGCGCATCGTCGGCGATCAGCGCGCCTACTTTAAGACGCACGCCACGTTTGATGTCGATGCCCGACGTCGCGCGCTCGTGAGTTTACGCGATGCGGTACGGGCGCACGAGGCCGATATTGCCCATGCACTCAAGACCGATTTGGGAAAGTCGCATGACGAGGCATATATGTGCGAGATTGGCACGTCGCTTTCCGAGATTCGTCATCAGATCGCTCACGTGGCTCGATGGAGTCGTCCGCGCCTGCGTCCGTGTGACCTTGCCAACGCCGTGAGTGTGTGCAAAACGCAAGCCGTGCCCTATGGCGTCACGCTCATCATGGCTCCGTGGAACTACCCATTTTTGCTAACACTCGAGCCGCTCGCCGGCGCCCTTGCCGCGGGCAATACTGTGGTCATCAAGCCGAGCGCCTATGCTCCGGCATCGAGTGCGGTGCTCAAGCAAATCTGTGAAGAGGCATTTGATCCGCGCCTGGTGACGGTTGTCGAGGGCGGGCGCGCCGAGAACGAAGCGCTGCTCGATGAGTGCTGGGACAAGATCTTCTTTACCGGTAGCGTTCCGGTCGGCAAACTCGTCATGGAGCGCACAAGTAAAAACCTTACGCCCGTGACGCTTGAGCTGGGCGGAAAGAGCCCCTGCATCGTGGATGCGACGGCAAACTTGAAGGTTGCGGCGCGGCGTATCGCCTTTGGTAAATGGCTCAACGTGGGGCAGACCTGCGTGGCGCCCGACTACCTGCTGGTCGATGCGCGCGTGCACGACGAGCTGCTGGACCTCATCAGGGAAGAGGCCCGCCGTATGTTTGGCGAGCATCCGCTCGATAACGAGGATTATGGGCATATCGTCAACGCCAAGCATTTTGCGCGCGTGCGTGGGCTGATCGATCCCGATAAGGTTGTGCTTGGAGGCACGGCGCGCGAGTCATCGCTCAAGATTGAGCCGACGATTTTGGACGGCGTGACCCCCGATGACGCCGTGATGCAGGAGGAGATTTTCGGCCCCATCTTGCCGGTGCTGACGTTTGAGAGCCTAGACGAGGCCGAGACGTTTATTACGGATCGTCCGACGCCGCTGGCTCTGTATATCTTTAGCCAGGATCGCGCAGTTCAGCAGCGCTTTGTGCGTTACGTGCCCTTTGGCGGCGGCTGCGTCAACGACACGATTATGCACTTGGCTACGAGCCATATGGGCTTTGGTGGCATGGGTGCGAGCGGTATGGGGCAGTACCATGGACGCGAGAGCTTCGATACGTTTAGCCACAAGAAGAGCATCGTGAACAAGGCAACGTGGCTGGACGTGCCATTCCGCTATGCTCCTTACGCAAGCTGGAAGCACAAGTTCGTGCGCATGTTTGTGCATTAGAAAAGGGCGCAGGTAATACGAACAAGTGTTCCTATTACCTGCATTTTGCGTTAGACTACTGTTATGGAGCACGGATGGGCCAACTCCCTTTAGAAGGGATTTGGTATGAACGTAAGCGATGTTATTTCGTTATTGGCGTTGTTGATTGCGGCTATCGAACTCGGTCTGTTTATCGGCCGAATGAAATAGCCGCCCCCGCGTAAGCGAAGACGGCCACTTCTCACGATGAAAACGTGTATCGGAGTTGGCAAGACCCGCGGCAACGGGTGCCATCCGTGTTCCTATCTTATCTGCAAGCGTTCTGTCGCGCAAGCGTTGAGGCAAACGATTGAAGGACGCAGACAGGATGTATTTGTGTCCGCACGGGACCGTAGACTTCTCAATAAGGTTACACACCGGTTTATCCGGCCGTTAGAGGAGCTGCTATGTACGAGCCTTCGCGTGTTCTTCTGTCATTTCACATTGCAGGATTTCAGTATACCGATGGCGCCTTGGTCTTGGGCGATCTTAAAGCGGGCGATAAACTGACGCTGTGTGCCGAGCGCGATAATCCCCATGACCCCGAGGCAGTTGCGATCTACTATGGCAAGACCAAACTTGGCTACGTTCCGGGAAACGAGGTTGGCCCACTGTCCTTGATGATGTATTACGGCCACGAGGACGTATTTGAGGCCCGCGTGCAACAGGTTGCCCCCGAGCGCAGCCCGTGGCATCAGGTGCGCGTTGGGCTCTATGTGGTGGATGCTCGCTAATCGGTATGGGAGACTGCCATGTTTGATGACGATGACCTGTTCGATCTGACAGACGATCCGTTTGAGTGGGATACGCTACTCGATGACGATGAGTTGGAGCGGGATCGTAAGAAGCGGCAGGGCAAGAACGCCCAGGGTGACGCTTCGAAAAAGCAAGACAAGCGCCGCCGCGGACTGTTCGGCGGGCTCTTTGGCTAACCGCCGCATCGCTGTGTCTGTATACTTAGCACGAGTTGGATGCATTGCGAAATGAGGGCATAGACGATGATGTGGTTTACCGCCGACCTGCACCTGGGCGATACGAATATCTTGCACGACATGGATCGACCGTTTGATTCGGTCGAGGAGATGAACCGCAAGGTCATCGATGCCATCAATGAGTGCGTGGCTGCGGACGACCGCCTCTATATCCTGGGAGACTTTACGTATCGCTTGCCCATGGCGGAGGCGGTGCGCCTGCGCGAGCGTATCGAATGCAAGAATGCGACGCTCATCCGCGGTAACCATGACGGCGACTGGGAAGATTCCGACGCCCCGCAAATTTGGGAAGACGTGCGCGATTACCTGGAGATTGCTCCCGGCTATGCCAAGGGCCATCGTCTGGTTATGAGCCACTACCCCATGCTCAGCTGGAACGGCAAGGCACGTGGCGCCATTATGCTGCATGGGCATATCCACAGCAGGGGTGACCGCACCAACGCACGCAACCGCGATCGCGAGCGCCCGATCCTGCGCTATGACGTTGGCCTTGATGCCAACGACTACAGACCCGTAAGCCGCGATCAAATCCTGGGCTTCTTTGGACTGTAATTCTCGAACCACCACAAAGGGGACAGGCACCTTTGTGGTGGTTCTGGCGCCGTTGCCATTATGGCGGCGGCGCCTTTTTTGTCCGCGTGGCGCGGTAGAGTGTAGGCGGTTGAAATTTGCGTCCATCGAGGAGCTGCTATGAACGAGATCAAGTGCCCGCATTGCGGCGAAGTTTTTAAGGTCGATGCGTCCGGCTATGCGGATATCGTCAAGCAAGTGCGCGATGCCGAGTTCTCGCGCGATCTTGATGAGCGCGTAGCGGCGGCTCGACGCGAGGGCGAGCAGGCGCTGGAGCTTGAGCGTTCGCGTTCGGCGTCTGCCCTGCAGGAGGCGGAGTCTCAACGCGACGCTCAGCTTGTCGAGCAGAAGAACACTGCGGATCAGAAACTGGCGCAAGAGGTTGCCAAGCGCGATGCTGAGCTTGCCGAGCTGCGCGCTAAGCTCGAGGGCGCTGCCGCAGAGCGCGAGAGTGCAAGCCAGCGCGCGGCGGTTGAGGCACGAGCCAATGCTCAAAAAGAGAATGCCGAACTCCAGCGTGAGATTGATAGCCTGCGTGCGCAGCTTGGGCGCAAAGATGACGAAGCAAAGCTTGCCGAGTCGGCGGCGCGCAACGCTGCTCAAAACGATTTAGCTGCACGCGACGCTCAGATTGCCGAGCTGCAGGCCAGGCTTGCCGCGGCGGACAAGGCCCAGGAGATGGCGCTTGCCGCTGCCGCGGCAGAGTCGCAGCGTGAGCTCGATGCCGCTCGCAGCGAGGCCGAGCGCGCGTTTGCTGACTATCGCGCGAAGGTGCAAGAGAAGTTTTCCGCCGCAAAGGCTCAGTCCGAGCAAGAGGCCGAGGGCTTGCGTGCCCAGCTGCGCGAGCAGGAACTGATGGCAAAAATGAACCTGTCAGAGGCGGTCGCCGCGGCGGAGCGAGAGCGCGATGAGGCGCGTGCCAAACTGACGAGCGAGCTGGCGGTGCGCGATTCTCGCGAGGAACAGGTCAAGGCGGCACACGAGCTCGAGCTTGCGCAGGCCAAGCGCGCGAGCGATGACCTGATTCGCTACAAGGACGAAGAGATTGAGCGCCTTAAGGACATGAAGGTCCGCCTGTCCACCAAGATGGTGGGCGAGTCGCTCGAGCAGCACTGCGAGACCGAGTTTAACCGTCTGCGCATGACGGCGTTTCCTAACGCGTACTTCGAGAAGGATAACGATGCGTCCGAGGGCACCAAGGGCGACTTTATCTTCCGCGAGTGCGACGCAAGCGGTAACGAGGTCATTTCGATTATGTTCGAGATGAAAAACGAGAACGACGAGACCGCGACCAAGCACAAAAACGAGGACTTCTTTAAGAAACTCGATCACGATCGTCGCCAGAAAGGCTGTGAGTACGCGGTGCTCTGCACACTGCTCGAGCCCGAAAGCGAGCTCTATAACGCAGGGATAGTCGACGTGAGTTACCGCTATGAGAAGATGTACGTGATCCGCCCGCAGTTCTTCATTCCCATGATCACGCTGCTGCGCAACGCCGCCATGGGTTCGCTGCGCTATAAGCAGGAGCTGGCGGAGTACAAGCAACAGAACATCGACGTCACGAACTTCGAGGCCAAGATGGAGAAGTTCAAGAACGACTTCGGCCGCAACTACGAGATCGCGAGCCGCAAGTTCCAAACGGCGATCGATGAGATCGATAAGACGATTAGCCATCTGCAGAAAACCAAGGAGGCATTGCTGTCCTCCGAGAACAATTTACGTCTAGCCAACAAGAAGGCCGACGATCTTACCATTCGCAAGCTCACCTGGGGCAACAAGACCATGAAGGCGGCGTTTGACGAGGCGCGCGGGGCTGCGACAGGGGCAAACGATGAGCCCGCCGAGGCGGATTCGTATGAGGTCGAGGATGCCGAGTAGGGGATAGCGTATAGTGCAAAAGCGGGGCCGCTGGCGATATTGCCAACGGCCCCGCTTCGTTCCAGTATGTACGGCTAGTCCTCGAGCAGGTCCTCGATAAAGCCGACGCGGTAGTTTTTGAAGATGACCTCGCCGCCGTCTTGCGTGGCATCCAGGTCGACATCGCCCATGATGCCAAAGTCGTGGTCGCCATCCTCGTCGGCAAAAATCTGGTGCACGTGCCACACGTGATCGGTCTTCTCGTCGCTCCCGTCGATGGTAAACATCGCGGCGCTGCGGGCATCTCCGTCGGTGAGGATTTCCTCGTGCTGCTCATGGTAGGCATCGAGCGCCTTTTGCCAGCGGACCTCGCTCATGCCCCAGTCCTCGTCGAGTTCGCCCAGGTCGCGAACGTGCTCGCGGGCGGCAAGGGTCACGCGGCGGAAGAGTGCGTTGCGCACCAGCAGCGTGCAGCCGCGACGGTCCGCAACGACCTCGTCGATGCCCTGCGGCGGCGCGGCGTCGAGGGCCGCCGGGTTGCCGGCGTTCTCCCACTCGTCCACCAGGCTCGAGTCGACCGAGCGCACCACAAAGCCGAGCCACGAAATGATGTCGCGCAAGCGCTCATCGCGCTTCTCAATGGGCACGGTGCGATCGAGGGAGCGGTAGGCCTCGGCTAGGTAGCGCAGCAGAATGCCCTCGGAGCGGGCGATGCCGAGCTTTTGGATATAGCCCTTAAAGTCGCTCGCGCTCTCCAACATGTCGCGCAGGACGCTCTTGGGCGAGAGCTGGTAGTCGTTGGCCCAAGGTACTTCCTGGCAGTACTTGTCGAAGGCGGCATCGAGCAAATCCTCGAGCGGCTTTTCGTAGGTGACATCCTGGATGCGCTCCAAGCGTTCCTCATATTCGACGCCGTCGGCTTTCATCTCGGCCATAGCGCGGTCGCGCGCGGCGCGCTCCTGCGCGCGCAGCACCTGCTTGGGATCCTCGAGCGTAGCCTCGACCATTGAGATCAGATCCATGGTATAGGTCTCACTCTCGGGGTCGAGCAGCTCCAGCGCGGCAAGCAAAAACGGCGAGAGCGGCTGGTCGAGCGCAAAGTCCTCGGGCAGATCGACCGTCAGTGCATAGTCGATGTCTGGCGCGGCGTCAGTCGGGGCGTCGGGCGCGGGCGGCACCTCGGTGCGAACGACGACGCCGGAATCGATGAGCGTGGCGAAGATTTCGTCGGCGCGAACCTCGAGCTTGGCCTTTTCCTCGGGGGTCTGCAAGCTCGTCTCGATGAGGTCGTGTACGCGGACTCGGGCATCGCCGCCCTGCTCGACCACGCTAATCACCATGGAGTGCGTGATGCGAAGGCGCGGCTTGAGCGTCTCGGGCTGCGTCTCGATCAGGCGCTCAAAGGTCTGCTTGTTCCAGGTGACAAAGCCCTCGGGGGCCTTCTTCTTTTTAATCTTGCGGAGCTTCTTGGGGTCGTCGCCCGCCTTGGCCATGAGTTTGGCGTTCTCGATCTCGTGCTCCGGGGCCTCGGCGATGACCATGCCCTCGGTATCGAAGCCCGAGCGGCCGGCGCGACCGGCAATCTGATGGAACTCGCGGGCGCGCAGGCGACGCATCTTGTAGCCGTCGAACTTGGTGAGCGCGGTGAGTACCACGGTGTGGATGGGTACGTTGATGCCGACGCCGAGCGTATCGGTGCCGCAGATGACGGGCAGCAGGCCCTGCTGCGCCAGGCGCTCCACCAGCAGGCGATAGCGCGGCAACATGCCGGCATGGTGCACGCCGACGCCGCATCCAAGCAGGCGTTTGAGAATCTTACCAAAGGCCGTGGAGAAGCTCGTCCCCTTTGCCGCTTCTTTGATGGCCTCGCGCTGCTCCTTGCTGGCGATGCCAAAATTGGCGAGCGACTGCGCCGTCGCAAGTGCGGCGTCCTGGCTAAAGTGCACGATATAGAGCGGGGCCTCGCCGCGACGCATCGCGAGCTCTACCGTGCCCTCGAGCG